>PAPL01000073.1 GCA_002708885.1 Verrucomicrobiales bacterium
ATCCGGCGGCGAATCAATGTATCAGGTCTTTCTCACCAAGACTGGCCTTCGAAAGACCAACATTGCTGCCGCCACCAATGCAATGGCCAAAGCAAATTCCAAGCATGGAGAGGAAATCTTCTTCGGCAGAGGCACCTGTTTCGCCTGTCATCAGATAAAAGGAAAAGGGGTCCCGATCGGGCCTGACCTGAACGGAATCAATAAAAGGCGAGATGTGGAATATGTAATTCGCTCTATTTTGGTACCAAACGAATACATTGTTGAAGGATTTCAGCAAACGAGTCTAGAAATGAATGATGGCCGTAAACTGTTTGGAATGATTCAGGAAGAAACAAAACAGAATGTTAAAATTTATCTCCTAACTGGCCAACAAATATCTGTGAATACAAAAGATATAAAAGCTAGAAATGATGCTAAGAATTCAAGCATGCCAAGCAATTTTTCCTATACTCTCAGTCCACAAGACGTTGCGGATCTTACGAGCTGGATGATGCAATTGAGGTAAAAAGGATATCGACAAGAATTAGATCCAAGTGTTTCTTAGAGTAATGCAGTTGCCTCCGCAGCTAATATTGTTTTTTCTCTTAATATTATTAAGATTTGAGTGCCCGGGAAAAGCACAGGAAGAATTAATTTATTTCGAAAAAGAAATCCGACCCATTTTCAAAGCNGCATGCTTCCATTGTCATGGAGAAGATAATGTAAAAGAAGGAGACCTGGACCTCCGNCTAGTTAGGTTAATGATTGAAGGTGGNAAATCAGGATCGGCTTTGCATCCGGAAAAACCTGATCAGAGCCTTTTATGGGAAAATATTTCCACTGATGAAATGCCTAAAGGGGAAAAGAAACTCTCGATTGGGCAAAAGGAAAAGATCCTAAAATGGATTGAACAAGGGGCCAGAACAGTGAGGCCCGAACCCGAAAACGTTGAAGAAGCGCGATACACTCAGGAAGAGTTAAGTCACTGGGCATTTCAACCAATCAAACGAACAAAAACACCAACAGATGAAAGTAATCCTATAGATTCATTTATCATCGCAAAACTTCAGTCTCATGGAATCAGTATTTCCGAACCTGCTCAAAGAGAATCACTTATAAGAAGAATAAGTTATGATCTGACGGGCCTCCCTCCCACACCAGAGCAAATAGAAAATTTCATTCGTGGCGGCGATGATTCCTATGATCGTTTAGTTGATGAACTATTAGCATCACCGCAGTACGGAGTNAGGTGGGCCCGGCACTGGTTAGATGTGGCCGGTTTTGCGGAGACTGAGGGCACCNGCCNACAAGATTCCAAAAGGCCCCATGCCTGGCGTTACAGGGACTATGTNATTNATTCGTTCAACGCAAACAAACCAATTAATCAATTCATTACTGAACAGCTGGCGGGAGACGAACTGATAAACGGATCCATTGACAAGAACAANCCCAAGCACCTTGAACTCCTATCNGCCACGGGTTTTCTTAGAATGGGGCCGGACACAACACAAAGAAATAATACGATTGCTGATCGTAATAATGCAATTTCAGAAACTCTTAAGATTGTAAGCCGNAGCCTACTTGGCCTAACCATCGGCTGCGCCCAATGTCACGACCATAAATATGATCCAATCAGCATTGACGATTATTACAGTTTCAGAGCAATTTTTGATCCGGCATTTCCGTTAGATCAATGGCAAACTCCGAATNCGAGGCTCATTGATATTACGAATCAAGAAGTAATGGCTGAACGCGCCAAAATAGAATCTGAGGCAAAAGCAATGGAGGATGATATGATTTNAAGACGCAATGAGCACTGCAAAAAAATACAGGAACTAAAACTCGAAACAGTTCCTGAAGAAGAACGTGATGCTACTCGCGAAGCAGTACTTACAAAACCGGAGAACCGTAATGAAAAACAAAAAGCTCTTCTCCTCAAGCATCCAATGGTCAAGCCTGTAGATTTTATAGTGGGACTGCTGGTGGAATATGATGGNAAGGCATTCGCAAAATTTAAGGAAGAACAGAAAAAAATCGATGCTGTCCGTAATAAAAAGCCGCCACTTGCTCTGATCAGAGCAACTATTGAATCTAAGAATTCGCAACCAGTCAGCANAGTCTTTTTTAGGGGNAATCCNGANANTCCTAAAGAAGTGGTTAAACCTTCAGAAATACTGGCTCTTAAACAGCACCGCAAGAATCTCGTAGTTCCGGAAAATGATGAAGAATTGGCAACGTCAGGAAGAAGATTAAACTATGCAAAACAGTTAACTGATGGGTCCCACCCAATGGCAGCCAGGGTGTTTGTGAACAGAATTTGGATGCACCACTTTGGTAATGGCATCGTTCGGAACAAAGGAGACTTTGGCATCGCAGGTGAAAAACCCATCCACCAAGATCTGCTTGACTGGCTCGCAGAGGATTTTGTAATTCACGGATGGGATTTGAAACGGTTACATAAATTGATTGTCTCATCAAAAACCTACAAACAGTCTTCAATCCGAAGACCGGAAATAGAAAAAATTGACCCTGACAATCATCTTTTCGGTCGCAACAATATGAGGAGGCTCGAAGCCGAATCCATTAGGGATTCCTTACTCATGATTAGCGGAAAAATGGACCCGTCAATTGGAGGCCCTTCAATTCCCGTCACCGAAAACAATGAAGGGAAACCCGTACTGAGCAGTGAAAATGGAAAGCGCAGTATTTTTGTTCAAGTTCAGAGAAGACTTCCATTGAACATTCTGGCCACTTTTGATCAACCTGTCATGACACCAAATTGCAACAAGAGAACCAACACGACAGTAGCGACTCAAGCGCTGTGGTTCATGAATGATAATGAATCACTTAAGATCTCGGAGACATTGGCAACATCCATAATGTCTGAGTCAACTGATCTCACAAAGCAGCTCAATCGATTATTTATAAAATTGTTCGCACAAAAACCAACGCCAGAAGAGCTCCATTCGTGCATGGATTACCTCCAAGCCCAATCCGAAAGATTAGCAAAACAAAAAGCCGATAAGAATCCTGATCATTTGGCCATGGCATCTCTTTGTCAGGCACTGTTTGCTTCTAACCGTTTTTTATTTGTAGATTAAAAAGAATCATGGATTTCCGATACATCAGCCGAAGGCACTGGTTAAGAAAAAGTTCTTTCAGTCTGGGAAGCGTTGCTTTCCCCTGGCTCCTTGGACAGGACGGACTATTAGCTGAAAATAAAAAAACAGTGCCCCTAAAACCTGAACTGAATCCAACTAGTCACGATCTTAGTCCAAAGGCACCTCCGGAAAATCCGAGAGCAAGGGCAATGATTTCTATGTATATGCTCGGAGGACCGAGCCAGATCGATTTATTCGACCCAAAGCCGGAACTGGTTAGGCTCAATGGAAAACAGTTCGAAGGACATCTTAAATTCGATAATGCAGCACAGGCTAGCCGTGAAATCATGGGGCCAGGATGGAAATTCAGTCAGCACGGCCAATGCGGCATGGAAATTTCAGAACTTCTTCCACATCTAGGTACCATAGCGGACGAAATCACACTGATCCGGTCCATGAGGACCAGTTCAAATAATCATGTCCCGTCCAATTTCGCTCTGACTACCGGAAAGCCGGTCCATGGAAGACCAGTCTTGGGTAGCTGGCTCCTCAAAGCATTAGGAAGTGAAACGCAGGACCTGCCGGCCTATGTCGCCCTGACCGATCCGAGAGGTCTGCCGCAGGAAGGAAGCGAAAACTGGAGTCAGGGAAAATTACCAGCAATCTACCAAGGAACAGTGGTCCGTCCCACTGATCCGAGGATCTTTAACTTGAATGCTGCTCCGCATCTCAAAGGCATTCCCCAGAAGGCTCAACTTGATTTTCTTGAAAATTTTAATCGAATTCACCTTCAAAAGCATCCCCATGAAACAGAACTTGAAGCAAGGCTAGCAAGCTATGGCTTGGCCGCAAGAATGCAGGAAGCAGCGAAAGAAGCATTCGATATCTCGGGAGAACCTGCAGCGGTTAAAACCATGTACGGAATCGATAATAAAAGGACATCAGATTATGGAACGCGGTGCCTGATTGCTCGCCGCTTAGTTGAGCGGGGCGTGCGGTTCGTCCAGATCTTTTGTGCTGGACAGAACTGGGATCATCATGGCTCTATTAAAACCTCACTTCCGGACCGGTGCGGTGAAATCGATCAACCAGCCACCGCACTCATTAAAGACTTAAAGCAAAGAGGATTACTTGATAGCACAATCGTCCATTGGGGTGGCGAGATGGGTCGTCTCCCGGTCATTCAATTCCGTAATGGGCTAAGTGACAGAAATGCCGTTGGAAGAGATCATAACACTTATGGTTTCAGTCAATGGGTCGCTGGTGGAGGATTTCGCAAAGGATACACGCACGGTTTGACAGACGAGTTCTCACACCATGCAATTGACGGAGTCGTTAATCATTACGACTGGCTTGCAACCATACTTCACCTGTTCGGACTCAATCATAAAGAACTTAAGTTTCGGAGCGGCCCGAGAGATATCCGGCTCGTCGAAGAAAGTCATGCCAGGGTCGTGCATGAGCTAATCTCATAGTGGAATAACTATTTTCAGGCTATTCCAGATCTCCATTCGATGGAATCCTATGAATCTGCAAACAACTTTGTTTACCGCTCCGGACCAAAGTTCATTCTATTTCATGAAAGAGCATCTTGAAATTTAATTAGAAGCCGCTCTTAGAGCCTCCAAACGCTTCAATATATTCTGTTCTGAATCCACAGCGAACCATCTCTTTGATCCTTGTCCGAGTGAACTCACAGATATTTTCACATTAGTGCCTTCTAGTTCATAGGGGCCCAAGAAGTTCACGAAAAAGAAACCGGCGGAATCAAGTGAAGATGACCAGGTCGGCAAATAAATAAGTTCAATGCTCTTATCTGAAGATAACCATATGGCAGGGTTAGTAGTGACATCAAATACGATAGGATCCTTTCCGTTGATAAGCATCCTGAACCCACCCGTTTCAGGCTCCGTCTTCCAACCCAGACCTCCTGAAAAACAAAAAGTCATATTTCTCTTATCTCTTTTCCCACTGAATGCGAAAGACCAGGACATTTGAACTCCCTTCTCAGATTGGCGGATAAATTTTCTCTCAACAAAGTCACCCGAAAAATTATGCCACTCAGTACTCTGACCCTGTCCGCTTATCATCGTAGCATCGGTAGCCACAGCCGATCGGATGCATTTTCTAATCCTTTGCAGAATTTTCTGGTCTTGCTCCGGCTTGGGTTCCTTTAGCAAAGATGCAATTCGTTTAAAAGTAGCAGGCTCAGAGCTAGGAAAACGATGAAACGGTGCAATTTCCTGATCATCCTCGGCTCCAAAATCATCTTGTAGTAAGTCTGTCACAGCGCTCACTACGGTATCTTCCACTTCCGGCAAGTACGGACCCGGCAATCCATAATAGACTTGTGAAAACTCAGCCTCATAACCTCCTTCCTTTAAAACTCTTTTGGACGGTATATAACCGGGCATATCATTTGCCCAAGCACTTATCCACAACCTTTTCCAATCCAGTTCACGGTTCAGTCTCACGGAATAATCAACTACAACTTCACCTGCGAGGAAAACCATTGCTAGTCGGTCACCGAACTTCCAGGAATGGACCGGGTAATCCACTTCAGATGAGATTTTACCATTAGAATCAAGCTGACTGAGCATTTCCTTGGCAAGTTCCCCATGGAAATTACCGGTACTCTTCTGAGCCTCCCAATGCTTCCGTGGCAAAGGTTCAATCAAAGGCAATTTAGCAGTAGAGCCAGTCACCGAGGTTACACCCGGCAAAGGAATCATTTCTTTCTCTAATAGATTTTTCACTTCTTTGGCAATACTTGATCCATGTTTTCTCGCATCTACCAAGCCTCCACTAGGCTGGGGACCAACATCAGCTCCACAACCAATAGTCATTAAAGAAACAGCAGATTTAAACTCCTCCTCAATCATCTCATTCGCATAACCGGCCCAGTCACCACCCACATGATTGCGTGAACCGACAGTGGTACAATGACAAGCATAATTAGCCCACACTGCCCGAGCATTTCCCTTACCATCACGAGCAACAAGGACAGGAAGGCTATGATCGACTGGCCCATTTCTTTGGAAACCAAAACCGGCCCATTTTCCCTCTCTGATTAGTCTCCGGTTCCCTCCAAATTGAACCGTTCCCCGTGACCAACTAAGTTGCATAGGCTCTCTTTTCTTCAATGCTTCAGTTACCACCGCTTCCATTTTATCAATCAAGAAATTCGTATAATTATCTATTCCTTTTTCCTGATTTGGAGTCGCGCGGCCAGCCCAGAGTATAGGTGCATATCCTCTGAGATTTGGCGCATTATGAGTATGAGTCACAGCGACAACTAAATTCTTGTCCGGTATGCCCCGTTTAGATAATCGCTCTGCAAGAACAGATCTGAGCTTTCCTGGAATACCACAATTATCCACAACTACAATTACCGCGGGCTCTTCTCCGCCAATGACCAGGGACCTGGCCCACAAAGGACTATCAATTCCATCAAATTCCTTCGTCCTGCCGCCATACCCAGCAAGCACAACCGGTTCTATCGGTGTCACATCGATTTTCGCCACACCAACCAGAACATTAATTTTAGCGTCCGTTTTGGCGGTAATTGGTATTAGCAATGATTCACACAAAACCATTAGCCCCATGAGCCTCATGACTCGTTTAATTTTTGTTGTAACCATNTTCATCAATTATTCTTCANTNCTAAAAAAAACCGGCCCCAGGTTAATACTGGGGCCGGTCCATAAGATCGATTTAGCTTAGCTAATTTTTTCTTTTAAAGATAAAACCCGCTAGCCCTTTTTCTTTAGTGCAGTGACAACGAAACGATTCTTTGCGTTACCCATTGCATCTGCAGCGACTTTCGTAGTCAGATCAGCTTTNGCACAAGAGAAAGTTACTTTCTGAGTCTTAGGCTTATCTCCTTTAGTGATAACGATATTAGTCGCATTAAACTTCTTTTCCAATGCCCCACGGACATACTTTTTACAGCCTGCTCATGTGACACCAGTCATCTGCGCAATATACGCAGTTGTTTTCGCATCCTTGTCAGCCGCAGCAACAAAGCCAAGGCCAAGAGCAAAGACACCCATCGTAGCAATGATTAATTTTTTCATTTTTAATAAGTATAAATTATACAGTTTCGATCAATTGGACTGGATTATATGCTAAAAAATTCAAATTGTCACTTCAGATTGAAAAAAATATCCTTCTGATTTATTAATATTTTAGGCGTTTTGAAGAAATNCTATGAATTCTATCAATAANTAACAACTGNTAGCCTATTCACTGCTCTGTCTCATGTCCTGCAATTGCCCTAACAAGCACATCAATATTCTCATNCATTAGGCTTAAATAATCAGATTCTTCTTCAGTTTTATCCTCAGAAATCATTTCGCANGGACTGAAAACNACNCTGCGAATANCGAGNCNCTTTTCTAGCTTTTCAATATTTTCAGACAAAGGCANAGATTCCCATAACAATAAACGCATTGGCTTTTCTTTCTGATAAGATCCAATCATTTTGATCTGATCTTCTGAAAGAGCCTCATCAGGNACAAGGTCCAGGTTCCGAATGTTCCAACCATATCTGCGGGCCAGATAATTGTAAGCAGGATGTGAAGCAAAAACTGGGGGCATCTCGATAGCATTGAAGCGGACATGCAATTCATCTAGACNTGATATCAATTTNTTATGATTTNCGATGAACTCGTCACGGTACTTAGGCCACCTAACACACATNGANTCGAGTATATTATTGGCAGCAGTTTTCGCATGCATCGGATCGAGCCAGGTATGACCATCGATTCCTTCATGCGTATGAGCCCCTTCAGGGCCGTGACGATGTTCCGCTACGCCTTCGTAGTAAATTAATTCGTNACTTGATAAATTTACACTTTCAATGACNCGCGATAAAGGAAGGTTCACACTGTTGACCCATTTTTCAAAATTCGCACCATTAAGAATAATGAGACCCGCCTGCTGATACTTGAGTATCGAATCCCGGGACGGTTGCCAATAAATAGGGTCCTCATTTTCCGGTACCGGACACTCTACCGGAACAAGACCATTAGAAATANTTTCAGCAAAATATGTGGTTGGATAAAAAGTTGTAAGTATATTGTCTTTTTGGGATTCCGTAATTTGCAAAGAATCACTTGATGGCGAGCAACCTAGCGCCAGAAAAGACAATGGGATGAAACTCCAAAATAACGACTTCATTGGTATANAAAAAACGATCTNAATTCCCTTACGAAAAGNGAATNNAGATCNTTTCGTGATCTTTATGAGCTTTNCAAATGCAAAATAGCAAAAGGATAACGCTCTTTTAGCATTTACTTGTGGCTCTCAGCGCTACTACAGCACTTACCGTCAGATCCACAACAATTTGTTGTAGCACAAGAGCTAAATGAGAAAGCAACCATTGCAGCTGCTCCAATAAGAATGAGAAGTTTTTTCATACGAGTCATAATGACGAAGATATTAGACAAATTTTTCAATTTTGCAATCAGAAACGCCCTAACAANATTAATCTTTTTTCTCCAAAAAACTAGTCAATGCACAAAACNAATCGATGATTTTACGAACTGACCCGCTCTAACCAGTTCCTTGCAATGAGTTCGTGCCCCTGGGGCAATGGATGTACCCCATCCCATATCCATTGCTCAGGACCCGTTAATTTGGCTGCCACATCAAAGACTTCCTGTGTCTTTNTATGTANTGNATTAAAATCCCTAGCGAGCTTTGAGACAATCTGACCCATACTTTTTATCTGCGCTCTNCTGATNTCCCACTCACCGCCCTTATTCATCCACCAGCCAGATTTCAGAACAAAGGGATCAAGTAGAACAATGCGAAGTTTTTCATTCGCTTGCCGGCTCTTGGTCAAAATTTCACGATAATCTGATTCCCATCGGTCTGATAAAAAGGTCTGCCCTTTCTTCACCTTACGGTCATTGACTCCTATCAGAATGCTCAGCAAATCAGGTTTCATATCAATGACGTCCTTTTGCCATCGTGACTTTAAATCAGTAATGCGGTTACCNCTGTGCCCGCGATTAAAAAATTCAAGTTCAGCCTCGGGCATATCAACTCCTAATCTTGAAGCTATCAAATAAACATAACTGTGACCAAGGTAATGGTTCCGGTCCTTTTCATTCCTACCCCATTTCATATCCGTTATCGAATCTCCTATGAAAAGCAATCTTTCCCCCTTATTGAACTTTGGTAATCGATACTCATATCCAGCAACTTTAGTTGCCTTTGGATTCTCCGCGGTAGCTTTCGTTAAAACAACGGCACCTGAGCTGATTAATGTTGTGTTTCTTATAAAATTTCNCCTGTCAAACATTGAAAGATTCGTGAGTTATTAGTTTTAAAGATTCAATGAGAACGTGTGCCTATTAATTATTACTTGTTTCATTAAGTTTAATTATTTTTTGGTCGTTATTTTTGCTTTGTGTATTTTGTGCTCTTTCCAAGAAAGCTTCCCGTTCTGATCTGTATCCGCCTCGGGATACTTTTCAAAAAACTTGGATTTCCAATATTCGGCATCTTTTTTGATTCCCTTTTCTGGAACAGAAAANTCAGGGGTAGAAATTCTATCAAAGAGCTGNTTCTTTAAGGACTTGAGCAAAGGCCCGTTCTCTGGTTCGGATACCAAATTATTCCACTCTTGAGGATCTTCATTAACATTATAGAGCTCCTCCTTGCCATTAGCGTAGCGTATATAACGCCAATCTTTACTCCTCAATGAATAACTCTGTTCATTAGGAACATAATGTTGTGCCCATCTATATAAAGCTGTCAGTACTGCCTTGGGCCCNCCCCACTGTCCTGTTTTCGGCTCTCTGAGTAAAGGCGCAAGACTGTGTCCATCCAAAGGGCGCCCTTTCAAGTTCTTCATGGTATTATTTGGTAATTTACATAACTCAAGGAGAGTCGGATAAAGATCAACGAGAGAAACCGGAACTTCGCATGGATCCCCTGCACGGGAATATCCGGGAGCCCTAATAATTAACGGAACCCTAGTACTCTCTTGCCACAGGGAATTTTTGTACAGATATCCCTTCTCACCCATTCCCCATCCATGATCACTAGTAAAAACAATGATCGTATTATCCTTGAGTGAGGACTGATCTATAAANTCAATAACTTTGCCTATCAGTTCATCTACCGAAGCGATGCTTGCAAGATAGGCCTGTATGAACTTTCTGAGCGCAAGCTCCTTATCACCTTTGAAGGAACTGATCAATGAATCGTGCATTTTTGTTCCTCGGTCACCTCCCCTATCATCCTCGTCCGAATTGAGAGTATTCTTGAATGTGTCAACAGCATCCTGATTCCTAATTTCTGGCAAAGAAATAGTTTCTAATGGAAACATATCAAAATATTTCTGAGGAACGATTAGTGGAGTATGGGGGCGGATAAAACCGAGACCCATGAAAAATGGCCGGTCACCGGGACCCTTNGAAAGGGCCTTCAGTTTTTCTAGGGCCCATTGAGCATTGAGCTCATCACCTGTCGGGTCCCTATCCTTATCTGAAATATACCGCAGTTCCCTCTTTGTCTTCCAGTTGCCCGTTCTCCATCTGAGTGGCTTTCCGGTCAAATTAGATATTTTTCCATGAAGGTTTTTCAACGGACCGAAAGAACCGTCCACGGCACCAAATTCTGTTGCAAATGGAGATGGAACCTCAGGGTGAGCAATGTCCTTCTCTCCACCGTCATTGGCAAAGGGACCGTAATCTGCCGGATGACCATATTCCTCCCATTCTCGCCGGTCACGGTTGTGCATGACCTTACCTGTACCAAGAACATGATAACCATTAGCGCGAAAATGATCCATCATAGTGCGCGAATTATTCAGCACCTCATTCTTGTCCCAATGTTCAAATCCATAGCATCGAGAAGTGTGTGGATAGAGACCGGTAAGAATGCTGGCTCTAGAAGGATTGCATATAGGAATGTTGCAATGTGCCTCCACAAATGAAACGCCCGTCTTTGCCAGTTTCTTTATGTTTGGAGTTCTGGCCTGAGGATGACCGCCGAAATTTTCCACATAATCATTCAAATCATCACAAATAATAAAAAGAACATTCATTTTATTATCGGCTCCAAAAGAAGCCCCTCTCATNAATNCAAACGGCAATAATGCGGCAACAATCAACGCCCTATTGACNGATAACATCATGAACTCAAGACTATGGATGTAATAATTAAAGGCATCAAAATCATGGCACTATTTCAGCCCTGCCTTCTTTAACACTTCAGAGATTTTTACCGGCAATCCTCCTCTCCTCTTACTCTCATCAGCGGCCTCCATAAAGGCGTAAATCTCGAGTGTAATCTCTGGAGCCACTGGAGGATTTCCGGTTTTAAAAAACCTGATTATTTCCCTCAGCATCGGCGTATAGTCTCCACCGCTCTTTTGTTCGACAATGGCCTTGGTTCCGAAAGCAGTGACTTTATATCCTGCTCGACCACTGGCAATTCCATGAAGTGTTCCTACCTTTCCATCTTTCCAAACACCAGTAACTACAACGGTATCATTAGTCGAAGTTCTAGTAACGGACTCGCACCCNGGGCCCATCACTGTAAAAAGAGATTCGGTAGGGTGAATGCCATACCAAAAAAGGTCAGGATGATGGGGTTCAGCAGGGGCTGGACCATAAGATATGGCACTCTTCAGCTCACCAACATCTGCATTCGCAACTTCAACTACGCCGGGATACCATCTAAGAGAAGAACTGCTAAAGCATGGAACATCAGCTTCTTTGGCAAGACGAAAAATTTCAACCGCATCCTTCAGGCTACCTGCGACTGGCTTGTCCACAAATACCGGGAGCTTTGCCTCAATGACCGGACGGACCTGAGAGAGGTGCGGCCTTCCATCAAGGCTAGTGAGAAGGACAGCATCGACCACTTCGCATAATTCACTAATATTGTCATAAATTTTTACANCGTACTTTTCGACTAGGGTCTTGGTATAGCCTTCGACGCGGGTACGGCTTGATTCGATGTCATCACTTCCTCCTTTAAAAGCTGCAATGACACGTGCTCCTGGAACATGATTAGGGTTGTCCGGCTCGTTAAATCTTGAGGTGAAAGCAATGACATGTGATGTGTCCAGCCCAATTAGTCCGAGCCGGAGGAGGGGCTCCTCATCGATTTCATCAGCGGTGCAGTAGTTGAAAATGCAAAAGGCATGAAATAAAATAAAAGTTAATAANCGATTCATTGCTCAGATTTGTTGGGCTTTAGTAAATTTAATAAGATTAACATTTTCATCAGCCAAAAAGAAACATTAATGTCTGGATAATCCGCTATGAAATATTCATCCGGTTTAATAACGGCAGTTTTCTTTCTTATATTGAGTTGGTCTGTCCTGATTTCTGCTAATGCTGAAATAATCACAGCACCAGTTCCAGGACCATCACCCTTAGAGAAAGAAAAAAATCAGCTAGGAACTTATCGTTGCTGGGTAAAAGTCCCGGACCACTGGACTAACGCATCGGGCAGAGATTTATGGGTCGAGTCAGTGACTTTTACCATTGAGAAATTAGCCGAATCTCATGAATTATGGATCAATGGAAAAAAGATCGGTTCCGCAGGTAAACTCTCAGAAGAAAAATTTGNATCANGCTTCAAGGGAACTCACAGATACAAGGTNCCCCCTGGTCTTCTNGTTAAAGGGCATTGGAACGAAATATATATTCGCAACTTCAGTCTTTCCGGTAAGAGCGGATTCCTAGGAAGTGCTCCCTCAATTCAGGGCTATTTTTTAGAATGTGTTTTTTCGGGTAACTGGGAATTCATTGGACCCGGAGAAACTATAGAACCTGGGAAATCGGTTCCGCAAAAACCAGCCAGAGCAACATTTGAAAAATTTCTTGAAGCGAACCGAGTACTCAGTGAAGCCAAAGAATTGATGCCAGGAACCTCTCTCAGTCCCGAAAAGAGCTTTGAGATGATGGAAACGGATGAGGATCTGAAACTGGATCAGGTTCTCACTGAGCCGGAAATTTCACAACCCACTCAACTCAGCTTCGATTCGAGGGGGCGGCTCTGGGTCGCGCAGTATAGGCAATATCCTTATCCAGCAGGTCTGAAAATGATAAGTCGCGACAAATATTACCGCGGCAAATACGATAAGGATCCTCTTGCTCCGCCCAGAAATTATCCCGGAAGGTCAAAGATCACTATTCATGAAGACACTGATGGTGACGGCAAATATGATCTTCACAAAACTTTTGCCAAGGGCCTTGACCTTGCCAACTCAGTGCTACCAGACACTGACGGCGTCTGGATAATGCATACCCCTTTTCTGCTCTTTTATCCCGACAAAAATCAAGATGACATTCCCGACAGCAATCCTGAGGTTCACCTGGCAGGTTTCGGATTTGAAGATACNCATTCAATAGCTAATGGCCTTACATGGGGCCCTGACGGATGGATTTATGGGGGTCAGGGAAGTACCGTCACATCACACGTTTTCAGACCTGGAATTGATAATAAAGAAAAGGACGGAACATATCATGAGGGTTGCATGGTATGGCGGTACCATCCCAAAAGAAAAATCTTTGAAATTTTTGCAGAGGGGGGCGGGAACGTGTTCGGCCTTGAGTTCGACTCTGATGGAAGATTGTTTTCGGGGCATAACGGCGGAGACACTAGGGGATGGCACTATGTGCAGGGAGCCTACATGCTGAAGCAGGGACGTTCTCCAAACAAGTTCGGTCCTCCGGCAAATCCTTACGCTTTTGGGGATCTTCCCATGATGAGAGGAGGAAAAATATCCAGATTCTCACACAATACAATAGTCTGTGAGGGAACTGCACTTCCGGCAAGAATGCAAAACAAGTTCCTAGCAGCTGATCCTTTGCATCAGTACCTCGTCCTGAGCGAACGAATCAGAAGAGGGTCCACTTTTGAAACCAAGGATTTAGGATTTCCTCTTCGCAGTAAGGACTTCAGGTTCCGCCCGGTGTACCTGACAAATGCACCGGATGGATCCATATATGTCGCTGACTTTTACGAGCATTTCATTGCGCATGGGCAACACTATCAGAGTCAGATTGATCCTAGGACTGGAAGAATTTATCGTTTACGCTCAAAAGAGGCAAAACTCAATCCTCTAACTGATCTGGAAAAATTAAACACTGATCAACTAATAAAAAATCTTGAGAACCCCAACAAATGGCACCGTCAAACCGCCGTACGACTCTTGGGGAAAACTAAAGAACCATGTACCAGGGAAAAATTAATTCAATGGGTCAATGAAAAGAAAAAGAGTTCAGCACTAGGTGCTCTGTGGGCTCTATATCAGAGCAACCAACTGGATGAGGAACTTTGCGCTAAATTTCTGAAACATCCTTACCCGGGCATAAGATCCTGGACAATTCGGTTTCTGGGAGACGATCAAAAAATTTCTGAATCAACAGCCATTGAGCTGAGACGATTAGCGGAAACCGAAAANGAGCTCGAAGTCTGGTCACAGATTGCATCGACGGTTCAAAGAATAGAACCTATAAAGTCTCTTCCTGTTTTAGGAGAGCTTTTGGCAAGGTCCGGTAATGTGCAGGACCCCTATCTGCCTTTAATGTACTGGTGGGCCATTGAAAAGCATTGTGATAAAGGCACTAACCATATTCTCCAACTCTTTGAAGATTCCCGCATATGGTCCCAACTAATGGTCCAAAGAGAAATTCTTCCAAGGCTCATGCGCCGGTTCGCTCTGAGGGGTGGAGAACATAACTTTCTGATNTGCGCGAAATTACTGAGTCTGGCAGAAACGGACTCACAAAGAAAAGCGCTCATGGACGGGTTCGAGAAAGCATTCGAGGGAGGATCTTTGCCGAGCCTTCCAGATAAATTAGTCCAAGCAATTCAAGACACAGGAACCGTCTCCTTGCTGTTACGGGTCCGGCAGTCGGATCCTGATGCAATTAAAGAAGCTTCGAAAAGGATAGCCTCAAAAAAAGTTCCAATGCCCGAACGCATCAATTATGTCAGAGCCTTCGGGGAAATAAGTGACGGTTCCGTACTTGAGCCGCTGCTTGGAATTATTTCTGGTCCGGTAGCACCTGTAATTCGCAGAGCCGCTATCAATGCATGCCAGAGATTCACTGAAGATGAAATTGGAGAAATTATNATCAGTTCCTATCCACTAATGATAGCTGAGACCCGGCTCACTGCGCAGAAAGTATTATCCTCCAGAAAAAACTGGAGCCTTAAATGGATGANGGCAGTGAAGGAAAACAAAATTGAAACTAAGAACACCAGTGAAGAGGCCATTGCCGGTTTGCTCCGGCACCAAGACAAGAGTCTNATCGNAATGGTTGAAAAATATTTTGGAAATAAGTCTCCAGNAAAAATCCCGGCACCAGCAATGATAGAAAAAATCAGGTCCGTCATAGAATCAGGAACGGGAAATCCTTACCGTGGAAGAGAACTCTATAAACAAAGGTGCGCGTCCTGCCACGTTCTTTTCCATGATGGAGGAAAAGTGGGTCCGGACCTCACCAGTTATCAGAGAGACGACCTTGACACTATGTTAATAAGCATCATTGATCCGGACGCTGAAATTCGAGAAGGTTATGAATCAGTATTTATTCAAACGAAAGATGGACTCAATGTGAGCGGATTCCTCGCGGACAAAGGCATCTCAACGGTGACTGTGCGGAGCTTTGATGGACTAGATAAGACGTTTCAAAAGAGTCAGATCAAATCGATGNAGCCTCTNGGCAGGAGCCTGATGCCAGTCAATCTNCTGAATGGATTAAGTGATCCGCAACTGAGGGATTTCTTTGCCTATTTACGGTCCTCTCAACCGTTCACAACAGATTGATCCGGGCAAATAAAGATAACGGCAAGCNAACAAGGGTGCCGTTTTTGGTAAATAAATCCTTTGGAAAAAAGAGTCTAGAACATGTATCTTCTCACTTTATGCAGATCCTCTGCTATCCGTTACGACAAGGCACTTTCATCCTGCTTGGCCTGATGATATCGGCTCTGCATGCTGAGGTTCAAATTCCGGCGATTAATAACAGCTCGCTCGATTCAAAGATAAAAGGCAGAATTCTAATAGAAGAATTAAACTGCGCGGCATGTCATCAAGAGCCGGAAATGGTGACTTCATCTAAGAAGTCCCCAAGACTTTCCGAAGTCAGTTCACGACTGAGTCCGGACTACCTTACAAAATTTGTGGCCAATCCGTCCGAGACCAAACCCGGAACGCTCATGCCAAACATGTTAGGTCATCTTGATGACAAAGAGAGAAAAAGAGTAGCAGAGTCCATTACTCACTATTTGGTTTCCATAAACAANAAAGCN
The DNA here is from genome assembly GCA_002708885.1 of Verrucomicrobiales bacterium. Lineage (GTDB taxonomy): Bacteria > Verrucomicrobiota > Verrucomicrobiia > Verrucomicrobiales > DEV007 > EC70. The sequence continues at coordinate 16,374 of PAPL01000073.1, forward strand.
CCTTTCCAAATCAGAGTTCCTGACTCTGTCGCGGCAGAGCAAGGAAAGGTTCTATTCCATCAGGTAGGTTGCGTGGCCTGCCATTCACCAAGAGACAAGAATGGCAAAGAAATAATGAAAGCCGAATCTGTGCCTCTCGGACCCCTTGAAAATAAATATTCTCACAAAGGACTCACCGAATTCCTTAAACGGCCCCACTCATCCAGACCGTCTGGAAGAATGCCAGACTTGCGTTTGCCTCAGCAAGACATTNAAAAAATCTCGCATTATCTTCTTCGTAAAATCAAAGTGCCAGGAAACCTCAGTTACATGACATGGCGCGGAAAGGTCTGGGAAGGATTAGATGGTGATGTGCAGAAAGAGAGTGCCGGGCAAACGAGCGATTTTAATCTTGAGTCGATAGGAAAAATACATCACCAGACAGCAATCAAGTACTCGGGATTTTTAAAAATTGCCAAAATGGGCACCTACACATTTTATCTGGAATTGAATGGAGGAAGCCTTTCAATAGGTGGCAAACAGCTGTTCGCAGAAAATCCCAGTAACCGAAGAGGTACTAAGAAATTCAAGTTTTCAACAAATCTGGATCAAGGATCATCAGAGCTCGAACTTGTCTATTTTCATACTGGAAGGGGCCCAAAGTTTATTTTTGAGATGGAAGGCCCGGGAATAAAAAAAGGGCCGATCCCCTNTGTAATGTTAACGGTCCATGACCAGCCGATCAGAGTCACGGAGGCCCTCGAACCAGATCCGATCCTTGTCACTAGTGGGAAAGAGCACTTTGAAAAACTCGGTTGTGCCAATTGTCATGACGATCTTAAGGGGAAAATTAATTCGTATCCGGAAATGAAAGCACTAAGACCGGAAAAGGGTTGCTTAGCTGAAAACCAAAATACGCCCCAATATGATCTGGTTGAGGGCCAGAAAGCTATGATTCTTTCAGCACTTCCAAAAAATGGAGTGANCGCCTTAAACGACAAAGAAAAAATTCAAAAAACACTCGTGCAGTTCAACTGCATTGCATGTCATGACAGGGCAGGCCTCGGCGGTATTAATCCAGATCGTAACCAGTACTTCTCAGGATCAAAGCCCGAACTGGGCAATCAGGGACGCGTGCCGCCTCCACTCACACACGTTGGGGCCAAATTAACACGTTCATGGTTAACGGAAGTCATAATGCAAGGGGGAAGACAACGGGAATATCTCAATACAAGAATGCCANCCTTCAAAGCAAAGGAAGTCGAGTCACTCATTGAACTCTTTGAAAAAAATGATTCGCTCGAGGAAATGTCATACCCAAAAGTNACGAACATAAAAGAATCAAAAAATGCAGGTTACGAAATGATCGGGACGACCGGATTAAGNTGCATTGCATGTCATGATTTTAATGGGCAAAGGTCCGGAGGAGCCGGAGCTCTAGAACTGATTAATGTCACAAAAAGACTGAAAAAAAACTGGTTCCACTTATACATGCGTAATCCGTCCCGGTTCCATCCGACCGTGATCATGCCGAGTTATTGGCCAGGCGGTCAGGCGATCAGAAAAGAAATACTTAATGGTAAAACGGACCTCCAAATCGAAGCTCTCTGGAACTATCTTTCNGACGGAGANCGGGCAAAGAATCCGAAGGGTCTTTCGCGCCAGTCTTTGACTCTCAGAGTAGCTGACGAAACGATAATGTGCCGTGGCCGCGGAACGGCAGGATATCGTGGAATCGGAGTAGGTTACCCTGAAAGAATCAGTCTGGCATTCGATTCTGAACAGATGGCTTTGAAACAGATCTGGAAAGGAGAGTTCGCTCACATCAATCACGGGAGCTTCCACGCAAGGGGTAACGAAAGGATTCAGTTCCCTGACGGGATCCCTTTTCATAGACTCGCCTCAATGGATGATGCATGGCCATACAAAGGGAAAACGAATTATTTGTTCCCCCAAAGTCATGGATATCAATATAAAGGATATTACCTTAACAGTGAAAAGAGGCCGACATTCATGTACGAATACGGAACCATCANAGTTGAGGACTTTTTTGAAGANCANCTTGATAAAAACGGTAAGGCATTTTTCACCAGGACTGTTACTTTCTCAACAAAAGACGAGCAGGAACCATTTTTCTTCAGACTCGGAACTGGAAAAGAAATTAAAGAAAATGGCAGGTCATGGAACGTTGATCGACTCAGCTTGAGCTTTCATAAAGACACCAAGACTGTGATTAGAGAAGGTGAATCAAAGGACCTGCTCCTCCCGATCCATTTGGATAAAGGAAAAACCATCATCAANATTGACTACAAATGGTAACAAAATTTGACAGGGTCCAATCAGAATCAATACAAATGAATGTGCAGTGCATTTTATCCATTGCATTGATACTCTCATTGTCACCGTCTCAAAAAAAGGCTCAGGCCCAAGAACTCGGGAAGATGTGGGGGACCGCGGAAGANGAGNAAAAATACTATAGCATNACCGACATTCCGATTCCTCCNGGNGTCCCAATGAGACCTGGAAGTTTCGAAATCCTTCCAGACAATAGGCTCGCGGTCGGGACCCGAAGAGGTGATGTTTATTTCATTTCCGGAGCATTCGATTCGCCTCCAAATCCGACCTATCATTTATATGCGAGTGGGCAAGATGAAATTTTTGGTCTGTCCTGGAGGGACGGTTCTCTGACCATCACACAGTTCGGCGAGGTCACTAAGCTGACCGACTCGGACGGGGACGGAACCGCGGACCGATTTGACACGCTGACCAACAACTGGGGCTACGCCGAGGGTCATGAATTCGCGTTCGGATCAAAGCACGATCCGGACGGTAATATCTGGGTAGCTTTGGGATTGAGCGGGTCTTATCACTCCAGGAATATCTTCAGGGGCTGGGCCGTCAAAGTAACACCTGATGGGAAAATGATTCCAGTATGTAGCGGATTGCGTAGCCCGGGAGGCGTCGGCGCCAACAAAGAAGGAGTAATGTTTTGCATCGAAAGTCAGGGCCCGTGGAACGGCTCCTGCTCACTCAAACACCTCAAAGAGGGCTCATTTTTAGGCCATCCTGCCAGCTACAACTGGTATCAATTCGCTGAAGGAATCGATGTCCCAAAAATAGAACCCCAGACCAATTCAAGAATCGCAATAGAGAAAAAACGTGTCAAAGAACTTGTGCCTCCGGTAATACTTTTNCCTTANATTAAGATGGGAAGATCCATTTCCGGGTTCCGCCTCAATGAGACAAAGGGCAAATTCGGACCATTCGAGAATCAATTATTTTTTGGAGACTACACACTAAGCATTATCATGCGGGCAACGACTGAGAAAATAAATGGGGTATGGCAAGGCGCTTGTTATCCGTTCAGAGAAGGGCTCTCAACAGGTATCATGAACGTCGAATTCTCTCCAAAGGGTCAGCTCATCGCGGGCGGCTTCACAACGAACCGGCAATGGCCCGTGAGAGGAGAGGCCCCTTTCGCCATTCAAAGACTCGACTGGACAGGTAAAATTCCTTTTGAGATAAAGGAAATTAATATCCTTAAGGACGGCTTTATGATCCATTTTACCAAGGCAGTGGATCCNGCCATTGNATCCAACGCAATCAATTATTCAATGACGACNTACACCCACAACTATTCTGCGGGCTATGGAAGTCCTGAAGTTGATCATACCACACCAAAAATCAGTAGAGCCACCGTATCGGAAGACAAAATGAGCGTGCGGCTGAAAATCAATGGGATACAGGAAGGTCACATTCATGATTTCGACTTAGGAAAAATTAAAAGTCTCTCAGATCTAGATTTGCTGCATTCCAAGGCCTATTACACAGTCAATGAGATCCCTAAAAAATAATTCCTTCAGAGTGAGAGGGGTTATTATCTGATCGTCTATCGAGTCATTGATGTGAATTAATACTGAACCGAATAATGAGCAGAATCATATATTTCCCTCTCATATCCGATCAATTTTCGCATCAGATTGGAATCAAATCACTGTCCCCCGGAGACAGTATTCTAGAGAGAACTGATAGGTTCGAGGACGAATTGAAATTGAAGAAGGATCTCCTCTCCAATGATCCTCACTATTATGCATGCTCAACTCCTCAAAGTGCTGAGGCAGAGGAAGAAGTCTCCATGATGCTGACTCATGAACCCGAGAGGCTCATTGAAACATCCAAAAAAATCCAAGAGGATCTGGTCATTCTCAGTGGAGACGCTTCGANCGGCCATCCAATCATTGCCGGCGTCGTCTGCTTTCCTAATGGTTGGACCATCACTGAAAAAATCGGTCAGGGAATTGATAAAGTGCATGAACCGGTCCCTCAATATGCTGAGATCATGAGCAGAACCGTGAACAGGATGCTTGAACGGCTCAGATCGGGTCGAACTTTGTGGAGGTGTAACTGGGCAGTCAAACCAAGCAACAGACTAGATCAGTCCCCGAAATCAATNCCATTAATTATGGAGGAAGAAGCAGAACTTACATCTGAAAATGTGAGCGACAGGTGTTTTTTCCGGGTAGAAAAACAGACCCTAACAAGACTCCCCAAGACCCAAACAATTCTTTTTACCATCCTCACGGACCAGGTACCGATCGCCGAACTGGAAAAATGGCAACAATCAAATTTGTTGGGGGTTCTCAGATCCTGCCCAGAAAGGACTCTAAAATATAAGGGGATCAGCTCTTTTTGTGATTTGCTTTGCAACGATCTAGAGAAAAGAATTAAATAAACTCTTTGTTCATGATGCATTGGATATGCTTGTAAGAGCATGTCATGAGAGAATAGTATCCTTTACCTGAATCAAAGAAGTGAACCNAAAAAACATATTCCAATGCAATTCATATATCTTTTGATAGCTTCTATAATCTTTAGCGTTCTTTTGTCCTCGGCGAAGGAACTCCCAACGATTCTTGAGGAACTTCCAGCGCAAAAAAATTTACCCGACCTGTTCCAATTTGATGATGGTAAAAAGGTCAAAAATCTTGATGACTGGAAAGAACGCAGAAAAGAACTCATTGAACCGTTAATGTTCTATCAGTACGGATCCATTCCCCCCAGGCCCGACAAAGTGACCCCTCGACTGGACAAGGAAAAGGCCCACCCGAGCGGCACCGGCAAAGAGCATTGGATCACTTTAATTATTGATTCAAAAAAGAATCTAGAAATGAGGATCGTTATTTATGAACCAAATACACCGGGACCTCATCCCGTAATAATAGAGGAAGAAGGATCGCTTGGAGGCAGTAAAAATGCTGAGCGTTTCATGAAAAAAAATTATCTGTTCATTGAGTATGCCAGGCACGATCTCGATCCTGACAGAAAAAATACAACTGGTGCCGCTCAGAAAGCCTACCCGGAATATGACTGGGAAACTCTCGCTGTCTGGGCATGGGGAGGGATGCGGGTCGTCGACTATCTGGAAAGCAGGAACGATGTAGATATGGAGAAAATTGCCATTACTGGGCACTCGAGGGGTGGAAAAATGGCACTGCTCGCCGGGGCCCTCGATGAACGCATCTCACTAGTAATTCCAAACGGATCAGGTGCGGGCGGAGCCGGTTCATCCAGAGTACTGGGACCCGGCGCTGAATCGATAGGCATGAACGATAAGCCTCACTGGTATCATCCAAGGATCAGACTATTCGCAGAAAATGAAGCCCACCTTCCCTTTGATCAACATTTCCTAAAAGCACTCGTTGCTCCGCGCGGACTCTTCTGTATTGAATCCACTGATGATCTCTATGCAAATCCTGTAGGCACATATGCCACTAGTGACGCGGCCATGCCGGTCTATGAACTTTATGGCGTACCGGAAAGAAACGCTATACGTTTCCGAAGAGGAGGTCACACATTCAGTGAATCGGACTGGACATCATTGTTAGACTTCGCTGAACTGACTTTCTATGGAAAAAATCCAAAGGATGGCCAATCATTCTGGCAAAGTCCTGCAGAAGTGACACCAAGACCCGATAGCGGAGGTGAACCTGGCTACGTTCGAGTAGGTAATCCGAACAATAAGGGAGACTATAATTATCCTAGGGTCGGTTCATTTGGTTCGGTGAGCCATGAATACGAAATTAGCCGATATAAAGTCAGCAATGCACAATATGCCTCATTCCTTAACCTTGCCGCCTCTGAGTCAGATCCGAATGGTTTATACAACCCAAAAATGAGGATAAGAAGAGAATTTAAAGACGGAAAGATCATCTACGACCCGTACCCAGCCACAGCAAATGTAGCCGTCACGTATGTGAGCTGGTATGATGCCTTACATTACTGCAACTGGTTAGGGGGAAATTATGACACGTCTTTTCAGGGTCCGGCAGGACAAAGAAAAAAAGACGCCAAATATTTTTTGCCTACAGAAAATGAATGGTACAAGGCAGCATACTATGACCCCAAATCAAAGAAGTATAAGCTTTACCCGCTCCGAGATTCACACAAAATAGAAAACTCAGACCAGCTTCCATCAAAGAGCAGTTACGGAATGATGGAAACAGCGGATCATGTATGGGAGTGGACCGAATCGAAGGTCGGAGAAGCGTTCCGCGGCATCAGATCCGATTCCTGGTTTCAGGGCAATAACCGTCAAGCCGCGGGAAGATATTATTCTAATCCGGACCTCGAACTCGGTCACTTAGGTTTCAGAGTGGCTCGCGGCCTCGTAAAATCATCTGATAAAAATGCAGTTAATGAAAAAAGTCTTCAGAACAGGGCAAGGAAGTTCCGGCGCTAAGTTCTTTTGGGTAAAAATTTGAATGATATGATCCGTTACATAATTCTAACAATTGCTTTTGCTGGTTTCACTCCCCTTCAATTAAGGGCCGAAGAATTTAAAGTCACTGAATGGGCCAATGATCCTCTGCTCACGAACAGTGTCGGCATCTCAATCGATGATAAGGGTCGGGCCTATTTGACGGTTTCAAAACGAAGAAAACAATCGAGTCTCGATATCCGTCACCATCAGGATCTGGTCAAGCAGGACCTTTCGTTTCAGACTGTCGAAGAACGCCGTAATTATTATCGAGAGAAATTGACAGGAAAGAGCTGGATACCTGACAGAAATAATGATGGCAAGAAGGACTGGAAAGATCTGACCGTGCAAAAAGACATGGTCTATCAGGTCAGTGATGAGGACAGTAACGGTTCAGCTGACGGATTGAAAGTTCTCGGAGAATATCATACTGAGGTGACCGGCATTGCCGGAGGGGTACTTGCGGTCGGAGAGGATGTTTTTGTCGCTGCGGAACCGGACTTTCTCAGATACTATGATGAGGACGGTGATGGGTTCCCTGAAAAGGAGCAACTCGTTGCAACGGGATTCCAGGTCCATATGGGACAGGGCGGCCATAATCTCAGCGGCGTGGCAGTTGGACCTGACGGTAGAGTTTACTGGTCACTTGGCGACAAGGGCCATTATGTAAAAACTAAAGAGGGAAAGACCTTTCACATGCCTAATAGCGGGGCAATTTTCCGGTGCGAACTTGATGGGACGCGCGTCGAACGGTTCTCTTCGGGTGAGAGAAATGCTCAGGAATTAGCATTCGACTCTTACGGTAATCTTTTCAGCATGGATAATGATGGTGACTATCCGGGTGAAAAAGAAAGGGCACTGTACATTACCGAGGGAAGTGAACATGGATGGCGACTGAACTGGCAATGGCTCAGGAAACAGGACTTTACAAAAATCAGCGGTGTCTCGGCCTATAACCCATGGATGGAAGAAAAACTCTTCTTACCGGACCGCGAAGATCATGCCGCTTACATTACTCCGACAATTGGAAACTTCGGTCCTGGACCTTGCGGATTCACAAGTAATCCGGGCACTGCGCTGACTAAGGAACTCGCTGATTGCTTCTTTATGACCAATCAGCAGAATCAGGTAAGAGTCTTTAAGTTCCTTCCAAATGGAGCCTCATTCAAATTTGAAGAACTTAAGGCAATAAAAGGTGGCATAGGTAATACGGGCCTCGCCATTGGCCCGGACGGTGCACTTTACTCTGCATCTTGGGGAAGCGGAAAAGGATTCATTTTCCGATTCGATGCTGCCAATAAAGAGACACATCATCCGGCCAGAGAAGAAACGAAAAAAATACTTCAGCTCGTTTCGAAAGGACAAAATATAGAAACACTAAGCTCATGGCTCGACTCTCCAGATCAGAGAGTCCGCATGAAAGGACAATTCGAACTGGTCAAGCGGGGCAATGATGGCCTGAAAGCACTGAAACAAAAATTAGATTCTGGGACACTACTAGGAAAAATTCATGCCATTTGGGGAATCGGTATGGCGGCCCGTAAAGATCCCGGAAAAATTTCTCTGATCGGCTCAGCGTGGAAAAGCAAAGAACCGGAAATTATTGCACAGGCGGCCAAGGTAACGGGCGATCTGGGACAAAATTCAAAGGAGTTTAATACCGAACTGATAGCAGGACTGGACCATGCATCTGAACGAGTGAAATTTTTCTGTGCCATAGCACTTGGCAATCGCAAGGCCGAAGGTATATCCGAAAAATTAGTGCATCTCATTGAGGACAGCGGCTCGAAGGATCCTTATATCAGGCATGCGGGTTCGATGGGAATCTCAGGAGCAATGGACCCAGAGAAAATTGCTCAACTGAGTACAAATCCAAGTAAGACGGTCAAACTTGCCGCGATCGTGGCAATGAGACGAGTCGCGGCCCCCGAAATTCGTTCCTTTCTAAATGATTCAGATGAGCTGATCCTGCTCGAGGCTGCACGTGCGATTCATGATGATCAATCCATTCCCGAGGCACTTCCGGATCTGGCCGCAGTGCTCAAGCGGAAAGGGCTCAAAAATGAAGCGCTGATAAGGAGAGCCATCAATGCAGCGCTTCGGACAGGATCAGGATCAGATCTTGATCTGTTAGCCGGTTATATTAGGAGCGGAGAAGGATCAGCAAAAATGAGAAGAACGGCCCTCGCATCAATACTTTGGTGGGCAAATCCACCGGTCCTCGACCCTGTCGAAGGACGGTACCGGAAGCACGAACCAAGGGACAAGGGTCTGGTCAATAAAGTCGTCGAATCAATTCGTGAGATTATTTTGTCTGACAATGAATTGACAGAGGTTCTCCTGAAAGGAGTCGAGGTTAGAGAAGAAGCTACTTGGTTAAGAGGAACGAAAAAATATTTTGCAGAATGGTCACCCAAGATGCAGGTCCGATTATTGGCAGCTCTTGATAAGACAAATTCTCCTGAACTTAAGGAATTTGTCATTCAGGGACTCGAGTCAAACTCATCAGAAGTGAGGGAAAAATCTAGATCCTTCGCAAATAAGGCGGGGGTCCCAACGCTCAATCTAATACTTGCAACGCTCGGAGACCCTAAAGCTTCTGGTCAGGGAGAGGCGGTTCGGCAATTAGCAAATCTTGATGACCCAAGAGCCAAAGAAAAATTCATGGAATTGGTCACTGAGTTCAAAGAAGGTAAAACTCCTCCTCAGTGGAAACTCGAAATGTGGCAAGTTGCAAAATCCAAAGGCATTAAGTTAAAGGGAGGTTACGACCTGCTCGAAGCCGGTGGCGATCCTGCCAGGGGCAAGAAACTGGTCATGGAGCATGCCGCCGCTCAATGCATCCGTTGCCATAAAATCAATAAAGTCGGCAGTGATCTTGGTCCTGATCTTACCAAGATAGGAAGATTAAGAAGCAGGCCCCACCTTGTCATATCAATGCTGGATCCGGTAAGAGAAATTTCAGAAGGGTACGGGAACATACTGATCAAGACAAAGGACGGAGAGGAAATTGTCGGCGTCCTTTCTAGTAAGGGTACTAAGGAATGGATTATTACACTCGCCGACGGCAGTAAAAAGGAAATCGATCCAAAAACAGTCGATACATCTCAGGTCACTTCAATAATGCCACCGATGAGTGCTATAATGAAACCTGAAGAGATCCGGGACGTTGTCAGCTACCTCTCTACACTTAAATGATGACTTGATTTCATTCTAGAGATATACAAACTAAGACTGCATAAGGAACCAAAGTACTATTGAGCAATCAGAACTGAGAATTTAAAACCAACATCAACAAAGGAAATTCAATGAACCAAGAAAATTCTAAGAACAAATTTACCCGCCGCTCTGTCCTCAAAGGGGCATCGGCTCTGGCAGCCCCAACTTTCCTGCCGAAAAGTGTCTTCGGTGCCAACGAAAAAAAGATTAATATAGCATGGGTTGGTTTTGGCAACATGGGATGGGGTGACTTGAACAGTTGCGCTGGCGGCAATAACGTAGTGGCTCTCTGCGACTGTAATCCGGGCACTTGGGAACGTGCTAAAAAGAAATTTCCAAAAGCAAAGTTCTATAAGGATTTCCGTAAAATGCTGGAAGAAATGGGTGACCAGATTGATGCTGTGGGAGTCGGGACACCGGACCATACGCACTTCGCAATTGCCTACACAGCAATGAGTATGGGTAAGCATGTTTTTGTAGAAAAACCGCTCGTCCATTCTCTTTGGGAAGCAAGGACCCTACAGGCCCTTGCCAAGGACAAAGGCATAGTAACACAAATGGGAAATCAAGGTCACGCTTTCGAGGGCGCTTATCTAGTCAAAGAATGGTACGATGCAGGACTAATTGGTGAGGTTAAGGAAGTCATTACCTGGACAGACAGACCAGCGAGAGGATGGGGATTCAACGGTCAGGTCCGTACATCTTACCCCGCAGCCGAAAAGATTCCCGAAGGTATGGACTGGAATTTATGGCTCGGGCCCTGCCAGGAAGATGTCCCATTCAGTAGAGCACTGCACCCAACTACCTGGCGGCCATGGTGGAGCTTCGGTTGCGGAGGACTTGGCGACATAGGTTGCCACACAATTGACACCGCGTACTGGGCACTTGGGCTAGATGCGCCTGACCGAGTCGAAGTTGACATGACTGAAGCAGCGAACCCGATTCACACACCTAACGGATCAATTGTTACTTACAAATTCCCCTCACGCGGAAACAAACCAGCCGTCGATGTAAAATGGATCGAAGGACCTCGTCTGCCTAAAGCTCCAAAAGGATACGATTGGGATATTAAAGGCCATGGCGGCTTTATAATGGTTGGAGAAAAGGGTGGAATTAGCCACGATGGAATGCGACCCAACAGCCCAAGACTCTATCCAAAATCTCGTTGGGAAGATTATCGTAAGAATGCCAACGAGCGTGTTCCTAAAACTTTGAAGCGTGTTCCTGGAATCCATAATGACTGGGTCAATGGAATTAGAAATAGTGAAATGACGGTCTCAGACTTTAGCTATAGTGGACCACTCACAGAAAGTATCATCTTAGGGACCCTTGCAATTCGTACAGGTAAGGGGCTTGGATGGAACGCCAAAGACATGAAGATCACTGGTAACAAAGAAGCCGCCGCACTGATTAATGTGGAAGCTCGTAAAGGGTGGCGTCCAACTGACCTAGTCTAGCCACAAGGGAAAATTAATACTTAGTTTGTCACCTACATAGGCTGACCGCCTTAGTAAACCATGCACTAATCTAAAAATGATTAGCGACCAACACTGTATTTGGCGATGATTTCCCGGACCCGTTTTGCTAGCTCTTTATTGGTAGCATACAGTGCACCACGATGGTTCATGTAGGTAGAATCCGGCCTATTAAGTTCTAGAGAATTTCCAAAGACATCACTAACCACGGCCCCACCTTCCTCATAAAGGCAGGCTGTCGCGGCATAGTCCCAAAGGCTTCCCCCACCGTCTTGAGACTTAGGAAATTTAAAGTGACACCCCGGTCCATTCTCAAGGACATGACATGCATTCAACACCGCGCCACCGTAATGGATGGGCTTGAATTCATTAAGACCAAGCGAATGCGTATAAGCTTCAAGTTCGTCTTTAACCTGATTAAAATTAGGATCTTCTGCAAAGCTCCTGTCGTAGGTGAAGGTCAATGCTTGACTGTCCTGCGTAGGCGACCACCGCTCATTATTACGCCTGAGGCCCTGACCCTTGGTCGCCTGATAGAGAACATCATGCACAGGATCATAGACGACACCGATCAGAGGAGTCCCGTCTTTGGCAACTAATCCAATAGAGACAGAGTATCCCGGCTGACCATTAATGAATGGTAGGGTCCCATCCAGAGGATCAATGCACCAGAAGTAGGCACTTTCTAAACGACCCCTATCGTCCTCATCCTCTTCAGCGAGTAAAGCAATATCAAGTTCATCGCAGGTAGGTAGCAAGACCTGAAGTATTGCATCCTGAGATTTACGGTCCACCTCAGTGACCACCTGTGAAGCCAGAGTGCTACCACCCTCCTTTTGCATGACATTCACGTCCTTATCGCGATAAGACCTTATCAATTGCCCTGCATTGGAGGCAGCTTTTACAGCCTTTTCTGTTAACTCGGTAAAATTCATTAAGCCTCAACCTCCTTTAGTGAATTAGTCACCTCACGCGTGACCCTCTCGCTGTAGTCACTGAGCTTCCAGTGTCCTGGACTCCAGCCCTTCATGAACCGATGAAAATCAGCCCAAGCCACACGGTAAAGAGGACGCCAATCAGCTTCGAGATCCTGCATGCATACTCCTCTATCGAATGGCTCCATGAATGAAGAAAGTTCCTTGAAATAAAGATTTAGAATCTCTTCCTCCCTCTCTTCGGCCTCATGATCTCGAAAACAACTTCCTACGAAATAGGCCAAATCCTTCATGCCACAACCTCCACCAACATATTGGAAATCCACTGCCGCTACCCCTAATTCTTCAGAGCCAAAACAGAAATTTGCCAACTTCGCATCCCCATGCACCAAAGTCTGAAAAGTAGAACTATTTAGCTTTATATCAATAATTGGAGCACATGCCCTAAGTTGTGAATCGTCCAATTTCTCAAGTTCATCGGGCCGGGTCTCAAGGTGCCAGTAAGTGCCGNTTTCCCAAAGCCCCTCTGAACTCATNCCCATACACGAAGCATGAAAGGCAGCTAACCACTGAACACACAAATGCATCTCAGTCNGGGTCACAGAACTNCGCCTGCAAGCATATCCCGACGCGTCCAGATCCTCCATTACCAACAAGAATTCAGTGCCACTAGTCTTGACCCCAAANCATTTCGGAATTCTGGCATACTTATTGATATATTTATTATGATCACGGTACCAATTAGTTTCTACCTCATAAGACTTGAGTTTTCTCTGGTGAGATAAATCCGTATTCCATCCTCTCGGATGCTTTCCACCTTCCGGTTGGACATGCTTCACAATAACACTGGAAACATCAGATCCCTCTAAACCAATGCGCACAATACTTCCATATCCACTCCATAGTGTTTGTACAATGCCAAGATGTTTAAGACTGTCTGCCCCGGTTATTTCCAAGATAAACTGATCAATTTCNTCCTTCTCCATGCAAGCCAGAAACTAACGGTAAAGTTAAAAAAAACCAAGAATTTTAGGCATTGCCTCTGGGCTCGTTCCAACTAAANCACAGAATTTAATCAAGTAATTCTATCACAGAAAAAATAGCCCGATGATCTGAAGCCACGTCCTCATCCAACACTTTAGATTCAATGACCTTCCAACGTTTTTTTGGTCGGACCAGAATGTAATCAATCTGGCGAATGGGTTTTGAGACCGGAATGGTAGGCGTAATTTCAGTATTAGTTCGTATCCATAATTTACTGAACTCTTTTAGTGTAGGACTTTCAGGAACATCATTAAAGTCTCCAGCTAAAATAGCAGGTTTGCTATCAGAAACACTAATCATTTGGTTAATGAATTTTGCCGAAGCAAGCCTCTCCTNATCTGAGTGGCGATGATCTAAATGCGTCGCCAGAAAANAAATGCTCCGGTCTTCTGATACCTTAATGACCGATTCAAGAACNCCACGCTGTTCGCCCGAATCAACATTAGGTAAATGAGAATTATTTTTTTTGATAATAGGNAATCGTGAAAGGATGGCATTACCATAATGGCCTCCTTGAAAATCGATATTAGAACCAAAGATACTCTTCATCTTCGTTAGACGAGACAACTCAGCTACTTGATCCACCTTACCAGTCCGCGCAGTTTTCTGATCCACCTCCTGCAAAGCTACCAAGTCAGGTTTGGCTGATAAAATGACCCTTGCAATGCGGGGCAAATCAAGTTTTCCATCCACTCCTTCAGCGTGATGAATGTTGTAACACAATACCCTCAACTGTAAGGATTTTTTGTTTTTACCCGCCAAAATTGCCTTACCTTTGACAGAGCTAATATGCTCCGAAACTCCAGTCAAAGGGCCATCGGTAAAATCCTGCCCTAAAGAGCTAATCGCAGTTAACACAATACCGATAAAGCAACAAAGTATTTTTTTCATGAATNNCCTCTTGAAATGATTAACTTTCTCATGCCATATATTGACTTATATCATTTATAATTTTCCAAGTAAGAACTAAAACCAAGTCTGATCAATAACCATGAAATCCAGAAGAAGCTTTATTAAATTCAGCGCCTTAGCTGCACTTGGAATCAAAGATGCCGCATTTGCCGAAAGCCCATCCAAAAAGACCTTTATACATGGATTTAACTTTAAATTCAAAAGAGGAGTTTCAGATGAGAAAATCGCCGGACTGATGAAGGAGTTAGCAGCTTTAAAAGAGAAAATACCTGTCCTTAAAGAATTCCTAGTAGGTAAGAACATAGCCCGTAGAACACATGGATATCAGTATGGAGAAATTGCNGTNTTTGATAAGAAAGAGGACCTCATGNTCTATGAGCGACACCCCGAACATGAGAAGCTAGTAAAAAAAATTCTTCCAAATTTGGAAATCGGGAATGGAATGGATTTTTTTCCAATTGGTAATGCCAAGACTGAACTTGGAACATCAAGTTACAAAGGCCATTTCATCCACGCCTTTAATTTTAAATTTAAAAACGGAGTTTCTAATAATGAAATAGCCGATTTAATGGGTCAGCTCGCTGCCACAAAAGAAAAAATTCCTGTCCTTAAAGAATTACTGATCGGAAAAAATGTAGCCCACTGGCACAGAGGATTTCAATATGGGGAAATTGCTATTTTTGAGAAAAAAGANGATCTAAAAATATTCGACAAACATCCTGAGCACCAAAANTTAGTTAAAAAAATNATACCTAAACTTGATAGTGGACACGCCATGGATTTTATTCCCATAGATGCCTAAAGTTACTATCTATCATTATCCTAACTGAGGATCCTCTAAGAATGCCTTAGCGGTCGCTGAGGAACTGGGAATTGCACACGAGGTTGTCCTTTATATAAAAACTCCCCCTCAAAGAAAGGAGCTAGAAGCTATCATTAGTGGTCTTGAAGATCCTGTAGAGGATCTAGTAAGAAAAGATTCGAAATTCAAAAAACTCGAGCTTAATCCTGATGATTTTGTGGATGATCCTGAAGCTGTAATCGAAATACTGCTAAAGCATAAACAACTTCTTCAGCGCCCAATTATCCTTAAAGGGAAAAAATCAATAATTGGCAGACCAAAGAATAGAATCACTGAATTTCTAAGTTAGTGGAGTAAACACCAGGACAAAGGTCGGAATCATAAGAGAAATCGGAAATTCCGAGTCTGTGCTAATTGCCAGAATGAACAAAAAGGTGAAACGGTTTTTAAGATAAAACCACTAAAAGAAGAAAAATAAGGCTCTGCTTTTTGTTTTCCAAGGAGCCATAAAAAAGCTATTATTGCAAATATGGGTATTCGACTAGGATTTTTTTTAGTCTTAATACCATCATTAATTACTGTTGCTGAGGAAAAGAAAATCGATTCCGCGGGACCTGATCATAACTACAATGAGGTCAAATCACTCCTCGCCGCAAAGTGTTATTCTTGTCATGGTGCACTCAAACAGAAGGCAAAGTTGCGACTGGATACGCGCGACCTCATGCTGAAGGGCGAAGTCATCGTTCCTGGGCAAGCGACCAAGAGCCTGCTCATTGAGCGAGTAGAGGACATGAGCAAAGAACGTATGCCGCCTCCCGATGAAGGGGCAGCCTTGAAGCTTGGGGAAATCGCTCTTCTGCGTCGATGGATTGATTCCGGAGCAAAGGCACCTGAAGAGGAGCCTGTTCCGCTAGGTCCGGAAAATCACTGGGCCTTTAAGTTACCAAAGCGCTCGGCTTTACCGAGCAATGCGGGCAACCCCATTGATTTCCTGCTTGAAAAAAACCGAGCAAAGCTCGGCCTGAAAACACAAGCTCAGCCAGAACGAACAATTCTTATCCGCCGTCTCTATCTCGACCTTATCGGCTTGCCGCCGAATCAGAAACAATTGCATGACAATCGGGCTTGGGAATCCATTGTGGATGAACTCCTCGCCAGCCCCCGGCACGGTGAACGCTGGGCACGGCACTGGATGGATGTCTGGCGCTATTCGGATTGGTACGGTCTCGGTAAACAGCTTAGAAACAGCCAAAAACACATTTGGCATTGGCGTGACTGGATCGTGGAATCCCTCAACAACGACAAGGGCTATGACCGCATGATTCAAGAAATGCTAGCTGCCGACGAACTGGCCCCCGCCGACACTGATGCTTTACGGGCCACAGGTTTTCTAGCGCGNAACTACTACCTCTTTAACCGCACTACTTGGCTCGACGCTACCATTGAACATACTGCTAAGGCCTTTATCGGTCTGACCCTTAATTGTGCCAAGTGCCATGATCATAAGTACGACCCAATCACCCATGAAGACTACTACCGGTTCCGGGCCATCTTCGAGCCTCANCAGGTCCGCCTNGACCCCGTTCCCGGCGAAACCGATTTTGAGAAGGACGGACTACCTCGCGTCTTCGATNATCATCTCGANGCACCCACTCATCTCCACNTTCGGGGNGACCCAAAGAACCCGGACAAGTCTCATCTNATNGAACCNGGNGTCCCTAGAATATTGGCAGATTTTGCGCCTCCCGCCGAACCTCTTAAATTACCAGTNTATGCCTATGCTCCTGCCTCGCGCGACTATGTGCAAAAGGACCGCCTAGATCTGATCCGGACCGAAGTGCAGTCAGTGNAGGAGGAACTTGCCAAAGCACGAAAGAAAGCCGCAGAGATGCCAAAGAAAGAAGGAAGCCAAAGGCCCGAAAAAGAAACGGCTCCCGAACTAGAGCAGTCACAATTCACATTCAAGGACGACTTCAAAAAGNCCAAACCCGAACTCTGGGAAATGGTCGGAAAAGGCTGGAAATACAAGGACGGTGCACTCCATCAGACCACCGCAACGCGTGACACTGACCGGCTCCTATTGCGTCCACAAGTTCCCCGCGATTTCGAAATGACCTGTACTTATACGCATACTGGTGGAGCCACCTANAAATCTGTTACCTTCCGTTTTGACNTCTCGCCTGACCGCAAATACACGAACTATGTCTACACCAGTGCCCATTCACCTCAGCCAAAATTGCAAGTTGCCTATTCCCGCAACGGCAAAAGCACCTACCCAAGCCAAGGTCTNGTTGCTCAACCCATCCAGATCGGCAAGCTCTATACAATGCGGCTAGCAGTACGTGACNGCCTCGTCAACGTATGGCTCAATGATAAATTTCAGATCGCCTATCTCCTCCCTGACCGCAATCCCACGGGAAATCTAGAGCTTTCCGGNTTCGACGCGACAGTAGCATTCAACAATTTTAGTGTCCGATCGCTCCCGAAAGAAGTCGAACTGACCAATGCCAAAAACAAAGAGNCGGAGCCGGAACTGAAACTAATCGATTCCGTAGAGGTCTACGAAGCCAAGCTAGCCGCCGCTGAGGCCAAGTTGGCTTCGCATCAAGCAATTTTTACAGCCGAACAGGCCCGCAGCAACGNGAATGCCTACAAGCAGGCCTCCAAAAGAGCTGCTCTTCTCGAAACNAANGCATTGAAAGCGGCAGGCGAATACGAATCCAAGGCCTTNGCCACTGACTCTGGTAAGGTCAAGGCGGCCCAGACCAAGATCGCNAAGGCAGAAAAGAAACTGACTGAGTCTGACATGGCTACCTATGTGCTCCCCCGTGTGTCTAAAAAAGCACTGGAAACCCCTGCTCACAAGGAGGACCAATATCCCGCTACTTACCCAACCACTAGTACGGGGCGACGGCTCGCACTGGCCCNNTGGATGACCTCGCCAAAAAACCCTCTCACTGCCCGTGTCATCGTCAATCATGTCTGGCTACGCCACTTCGGCGAGCCTTTAGTGGAAACGGTTGATGATTTCGGCCTACGTGCAAAACCACCCGCACAACAGATTCTGCTNGATCACCTAGCTGCCGACTTCGTAGAAAATGGCTGGAGCTTCCGGTACCTGCACAGGCTCATCGTCACTTCAAAAACTTACCGGTTAAGTAGTNATAGTACCGGTCCGGATGNTAAAAACAAAGCCAATGACCCCAATAACCGATTCTATTGGCGCATGAACGTCCAACGCATGGATGCCCAAGTCGTGCGCGANAGCCTACTTNACCTTGCAGGTGCACTGGACCTAACACTAGGCGGCCCATCCCTNAACCCTGACGACGCCGTGAGCCGACGNAGTATTTATTTTAAGCATTCCCGTGACCAGCAGGATAAGTTTCTGAAAACCTTCAATGATGCTGACCATCTCCAGTGCTACCGCCGATCCGAAAGTATCGTCCCTCAACAAGCGCTGGCGCTCTCGAACGGCAAAGTNCCTATCNAAATGGCGGCGAAGATTGCGGGTCTGATTAATGGTGAAGATTTCGTGGGAATGGCGTTTGAACTGCTCCTCGGACGCAGACCCGATGTCGCCGAACGCCGCGAATGCGAAATGACTTTGGCAGANTTGGAAGCCGNCGCGACAAAGGCTAAAAAGCCTAATCCTATTNAACGNGCCCGNCGGGGACTAGTCCATGCCTTGCTTAACCACAACGATTTTGTTTCAATAAGGTGAATTATGGACATAAACCGTAAATTGTTTCTGGGACGTTCGGGCCTGGGCTTCGGTTCCCTCGCACTTTCAACTATGCTAGAGGGCGCCGAACTGGGCGTGAATGGCTTGGCGCACGTTGCGCCCAAAGCAAAAAGTGTAATTTGGCTGTTCATGCGTGGCGGAGTGAGCCACATGGAAAGCTTTGACCCTAAACCGGCCCTCAATGACCTAGCAGGCAAGTCCATCAGCGACACACGTTTCAAGTACGTGCAGGATCCCGAGAACCTGAAAAAAGTTCGGGTAGTGGTCGTGAACGATGCCAATGGTCAGCAAAGAAACAAACTTTATCCCCTCCAAGTCGGCTACAAAAAATACGGGCAAAGCGGNATCGAAGTAAGTGACTGGTTCCCCAATATCGGCAGTTGTATCGACGACATTGCCGTCATNCGTTCCATGTGGACAACAGACGATAACCACGGTGCCCAAGTACAGTTCCACTCAGGCCGTCACATGCTCGACCCCCGCGTTCCNACGATCGGCGCCTGGGTGAACTGGGGACTCGGNACCTTGAACGAAAACCTTCCACAATTCATCGGAATGGGCCCGCGCTTCTTTGANCGTAGCGACGGACACTATCTCGGTCCGGCCTATGACGAGATCAAACTAAAAATCGATCCAAAGAACCCTCTCGACTATGCAAAGCCGCAAGGAGACATTACGGAGGAGGAGCAACGCCTTGGATTCGGTCTGGTAAACCGCCTGAACCTCCTAAGCTTAAGCCGTTACCCCGATGATGCCAAACTNGATGCCCGAATCAAGTCCTACGAACTGGCCTACCGCATGCAAACCTCAGTGCCCGGCGTGGTGAATTTTGATAAGGAGACCGAAGCTACCAAGAAACTTTATGGATTCGACCAGAATGAAACGCGCCCATTCGGCCAGCAACTGCTGGCAGCCCGGCGTTTCGTCGAACGCGGCGTGCGCTTCATACAAATCATGCACGGCGACGGCGCCGCGGGTGCCTGGGACCAGCACTCCAATCTTAAGTCAGGTCATGCCAAACTCGCTATGCAAGTGGACCGCCCCGTCGCCGGTCTATTGAAAGACTTAAAGTCGCGCGGACTTCTGGAGGAGACCCTCGTCGTCTTCGCCACTGAATTTGGTCGCACTCCCGGCTCACAAAGCTCCAATGGCCGCGACCATCACCCCTATGCATTCAGTGTCTGGATGGCCGGAGGCGGGATCAAAGGCGGGGTAACTCACGGTGCCACAGACGACATCGGGTTCCATCCCACCGAAAATCCGCACTACGTCACTGACGTGCATGCGACCCTCCTACATCAACTCGGTCTAGACCCCCACTCAATGGAAGTGCCGGGCCACAAGCGACTCGAAAAGGATTTCGGTCATCCTATTCAAAATATTATCGCCTGATACAAAATGAACTTAAATAAAAGACAAAACGGCAATGGTTGGTCCGTCCAATTATCAAAGACATTAGCTTTATGTATTTTATTAGGATTTATCTATAACGGAAAAGCTGAAGCGGTTTCTGTTAATACAAAGTCTTACGATCCTTCCAGCGGAGTGAACATGCGGTTCGAAGAAAATACTATCGTGTTGGGCTGGGACACTCCCGAAGGTTCAAC
>PAPL01000074.1 GCA_002708885.1 Verrucomicrobiales bacterium
AGGTTTGGGCTCAGGTTTGGGCTCAGGTTTGGGCTCAGGTTTGGGCTCAGGTTTGGGCTCAGGTGCGGGGCTAGGGGATTTATCGGTAGTCTGGAGGATTTCAGGAACGATAAATCCCTCTTCTACTTTGGGGGCGATTCGACTTTCTTAACTACCGGTTGCTGAGCGTTTAGTGTTACTTTCCACGTATCTTTTATCTTAACTAATGAGACCAAATCAAGTGCGGAGATTTGTTTGTCACCGTTTGAGTGACGGGTCCTTACTAAAATATGACAGTAGTCTTTGCCGCCTACGGTGTCTTCAGCTAAGCTCAAAAGTTTAACGCCAAGACTAGCAAGGATTTTGTCGAGTATTTCTTGATCGACTTTAAAGCGCTGTTGAACTCCTTTGTGATATCTTACATAAAAATCGACAGCATCTAATTTTTCAACTTCCCGTATATTTGCACAATCAACCCTTCTGACCCTTGCAATTTCCTCATCAAATGTTGAGGAAGCCTTGATTTTAAGGATATATCTGGCCTTGAGGTTCTCGAGTGACAAGGGTTCAATCAATTGGGCTGCTTTTTCCCAGTCCTGGCCCATTGCATTTCTTAAATAGCTGAATGTTACCTGAGTAGCTGGATGCTTACTAATTTCCTGATTTTTATCAGCTAGCACGGAAGTGACTGATAATAATAATGTTATAATTAATTGAANGTGTTTCATCCAGGAGCAGGTATATTGCTGAGTCTAGAGACTATACTGTTAAGCTNTAAATGTCTAGNCTGTCGATTATCCCTTATTCGACAAGTTAAATGCGATGTGCTTCATTCGCTAGGCTTTAGNAGAAAATATAATTGAGCTATACGATAAAGTGGGAATTGGAGACAGAGATTATATGCGCTCAAAAGATCAGGCCGGTGTGGGCTGGGGCCGCAAAAAAAAGGTGAGTTTTTTCCAAAGGGGTATTTTCTCTNNGGGNCCAGTCGGTTTGGTATGTTTCATCTGTATAAGCGTCTTCATNATTCAATACGTTTTCGGTGNTGGTTGGGGCACTGCGTTAGGTGGTCAGGAGTATCCGTTAGGTGGTCAGGAGTATCCGTTAGGNGCAACATCTAAGGANCTACTTCTAACCNAGGGAAAAATCTGGACAATCGTAACATATATTTTTGTTCATGGTGATTTTTATCACTTACTTTTCAATCTGATCCTTATATGGTTTGTGGGTAGNGTACTTGTTCAATTTATAGGTANTAAACACTTCATTGGTGTTTTTTTATTATCAGGAATTATCGGTGCTTTGCTCCACATGCTAAGCACGAAATTTGATGCTCCGTTNGTAGGGGCTTCGGCCGGAGGGTTCGGTATTTTAATTGCGACTGCTACAATCATTCCTAACCAGGTGTTTAATGTTCTCCTTTTCTTTTTTATTCCGATTCGTTGTAGGCTCAAGTATCTGGCAATTGGATTTATATTTGTTGAGATTGTGTTCTTTATTATTGATAAATGGGCCGGTCAGGGAATTTATATTCCGATGATTTCAGGAATTGCTCATGCCGCTCACCTTGGGGGTGCCTTGGCGGGTTTTATTTATGTTCGAGCTTTTAATATTGGAGGTTCCAAAGTTTCACTAGGGTTCTTAAAGAAGATGAGGGAGAAAGCTGAAAGGAGATCCTTGAAGCATAATTTTAAAGGAAAGGGGAAAGTTGTTTCNGCCAAAGTTATAACGGAAGTTGATGGCAAGATTTATGAGTCTGACGAATTTACTGTCGATATAATTAATCCATTGCTGGAGAAGATTAGCGAANACGGAATGTCCAGTTTGACTCGGGACGAGCAGTTGATATTGGAAAAATATAGCAAGGAAATTTCACAAAGGCCTGAAGAATAATTAGATGAGGATAGTTGGAGGAATATCTAAAGGAATTCCATTACGAGTGCCAGATAACGGAGTGAGACCAACTTCTGACCGTGTGAGAGAGGCATTGTTTTCAATTTTGGGAGAATTGGTATTGGACGCTTCATGCATTGATCTTTTTGCAGGTTCGGGATCGTTAGGAATTGAGGCTTTNAGTAGGGGAGCTAAGTCATGCGNATTCGTTGATCGTTCTCATGAATCTTGTGGNGCCATTAAGTACAATCTTGAAAAGGCAAGATTGGTAGGTGGAACTGTCAGGGAGGAGCAAGTTTTGCCCTTCTTAAGTAAAATTAACGGTGATTACGATTTAATATTTGCTGACCCTCCATACAAAGTAGAAGGCATTGTGGAGGAGTTAGTTAAATCTGANGCANTGATAAGTCTCCTGTTGCCTGGTGGTGTTTTAATTATTGAGGCCTCCAGTGGTGATGTTGATTTTCCCTGTCATGAGGGAATTAAATTGTTAACTGTTCGAAAATATGGTGACAGTCAATTAATCTTATATCGGCGTGATAATAATATAGATGTTAATGACATATGAGGGTTTCCATTATTCTTTTGGTATATAATTTCATATTACCTTTCATCTTTCTAGTAGCCATTCCAGGATATGTCCTTAAGATTATTAGACGAGGAAACTATGGTGATGCGTTTGGTGAAAGGTTTGGTGTTTATTCTAAAAAGAAGAAACAAATTCTTCGAAGTCTTGATCGGCCTCTGTGGATACATGCAGTCAGTGTTGGTGAGGTCAATGTCGCCAAGAAATTAATTATCGCTATCAGAAGAACAAGACCTGATATTTCAATAGTTCTTTCTACTGCTACACCNACAGGGGCATCGATCGCGAGAAATTCGGAAGCTTCCGTTGTTATATATCACCCTTTAGATTTCATTTTTATTTCTACTCGAGCATTTGATCTAATTTCTCCAAGAGCTTTAATTTTAACTGAGGCGGAGGTATGGCCTAATCTTGTAAATAAATCGGTTAGACGCGGCATTGAGGTGTCGCTAATTAATGCAAGATTATCACCGAGGTCGGAAAGGAGATTCAAACGTTTTGGTTTTCTTGCGAAGCCTATATTTGGTCTTTTAAGTAGAGTGTGTGTCCAGCACCAATCTGACATGAAGAGTTGGGAGTCTTTGGGAGTTCCGAAAAGTAAAATATATTTTACCGGNTCAATTAAATTTGACTCCGAATGGAATTCTGAACCTAACAATNTTACTTTGTTAAAGGATATATTGAGTAAGCTCTTTAAGGGGAGGGAGAAAAAAGTCATTCTTGCAGGAAGTACGCATTCGGGAGAGGAGTCTCTAATTGGAAAGGTTTACTTAGAGNTCCGCGATAAATTTCCAGAACTCTATTATTTAATGGCACCACGTCACGTTGANCGAAAGCATGATTTAGTTAATGAGTTAAGGAGCAAAGGGTTGAATCCTGTGTTGCGTACTGAATTAGAATCACAAGAAACAGATTCATTAGATTCTTATGATTGTCTGGTAATCGATACTACTGGCGAGCTCAATGCTTGGTATTATGCTTCAGACATAGTAGTTATTGGTAAAAGCTTTCTTGCTCAAGGGGGGCAAAATCCAGTTGAGGCTATTTTTGCTGAAAAGCCAGTATTATTGGGGCCTAACATGCAGAATTTTGCATCATTAACTTCTGATCTAATAGCTAAAGGCGGAGTTATGCAGGCTAAAGATGAGGTTGAATTGGTTGAGAGAATTTCAGAGCTTCTAGAAAATCCTGAAATTGGTGGAACTCTAAGCCAAAATGCTAATTTGGCACTATCCCATCATAAAGGTGCGTCTGACCGGACGGCAGAGCTAATAATTAACTGGTAGGAATATTTGTTATTTTTTAGCCCTTGCAAATAGATCTTCTACCGATAAAGTCCCATTTCGCCAAGCGAACGACCCGTTCGTCTAGCGGTTAGGACTCCGCCCTTTCACGGCGGCAACACGGGTTCGAGTCCCGTACGGGTCGCCATTTTATTTAAATTCTAAAAAATTCTTCAGAATTTCAGCCAATTGGCCATTTCATTNTCAATAGAGATAAATCTATTGTCACTTATTTTAGTAATATGTTATGATTTATTTGAATTTTTAACGGGAATCTAAAGAATCATGGAAAAGAGGAATTTTTATAATAATAAGTGGATAAGGTTTGGGAAAGATCTCTATCTCACCATTATAAGTGGGACCATTCTTATCGGATCTTCTCTGGTAGGATTGGCTGATTATTCGGCTGAAGTCATCAAAGATGAACCAGTCGCTTATTGGCGATTAGATGATGATCANTCTCCGGTAAGAGACTCGACGGGAAATGATTATAGTGCGTTTGAAAATAATGGAATCAATTATAGGGAAGAATCCCCGTTCCTTAATGATGATAATTCGGCCATTTCGTTTTTACAAAATGGGCAACTCATTACCGATCCTTTTGAGAAAATAGATGGAGGGGGNTTCACTGTTGAATTTTGGATTAAATTTAATTCTATTCCTTCAGGTTTCACTAATCTAGTGGGTGATGGTGAAGGGGGAATGGATTTNATGCTAATGGTTTACGCTGGGAGTGGAGGTTTTATCCGTCCTCATGTGCAAACCAATTCCGGATTCGCTTCTATTGATTCGGTAGCAAGAATTGCGGATAATGCTTTGCATCATGTTGTCGCGACTTGGGATGAGGCTAGTGGAGAANTTTACTTATACATTGATGGGGAATTAGCAGATACTACCGTCAGTGCCGGGACGATTCCGACTTCAGGACAACCCATTAATTCCGATAACCCAATCTATATTGGACAGGATGGCCGTGAGCCGCGTGCTCCTGACGCGTTAATTGATGAAGTGGCTATATATAATTACGCGCTTTCAGATGAACGGATTTTGGCGCACTTTAATGCGGTTGAGGTTCCNGANCCTCCTGAACCTCCTGANCCTCCTGCAGATGCTGGAGGAATTGCGGTCGGCGACTCGGCGTTGATTGGTGAGCTTGATTATAGTGATACTTTTACGATTGGAGCAGATGCCGTTAACGAATCTCGCAAAGCTTATGCGGCGCAGAGATTTCCGCTTCCGGGTGGGGTTGAGGTAATTGAAAACAGTTACGGAAATCCTGAAGTTGCCTGGCCTTCAAATGCTTGGTCCATAGCCACGGACNCTGCAGTCAATCCTGGTGGGTTCGGGTACTTTGGCGGTAACGGATCGGGAAGCGATTCNGGGATGACTCAGCGAGGAGGNGGGGGAGACTGGAGTATTCCTTACGGGATTCGNGACCAATTTGTTATTCAGAGCGATTTTGTNCAACTCCCTGACAGAGTCGATTTCANNATCGGTGGAACTCCTAATACCATTGGGGGAGCGGATAATTTAAATATATTCTTCAGACAAACCGGAACTTCTCCATGGTTTGAAATCGGAATCTACAATTCCACGATAGGAGAAAAGGATACCGGTCTTAATTCAGACATAGNCGTTCGCNACATAGCNATTAATACGGGTTGGAATAATTATGCTCTTCTCGTAGATGTTGGCAATGAAACCATTGAGCCTTTTGTGAACGAGCAATCGAAGGGTATCATTGATCTTAANGTGGTCCATGGNGGTGCTTATGCGGGNATTCTTAACAATAGCTTTATTGGAATTGGCGGAGCTGGTTCGGACCGTTTATGGAGTGATAATTTTCAGGTNGGATCTCCAGCGCTCAATGCAGTGCTGGCAATCACTGAGATCCGNTACAGTTCAGTTGATGATAGTCTTTCGGTTAGCTGGAACTCAAATCCAGGGAAAATTTATGCGTTGGATTTTTCTTTTGATATCAGGAACTGGCTCGAGCTTAATGATGAGATTGTTTCGGATGGAGAATCAACGACTTATCAGGAAACATTATCAGAGGCGCTTCCTGAAAATAAAAAATCAGTGTTCTTCAGGGTCCGTGAAGTTGAATAAGATATAATCAATTTATTTTGTATTATATAGACTNAATGATAGTGAAGATAATTNGTCAGATCTTATCTGAAAGTGNTNAGCTTAAAATTAAAACAAAGAATTAAGATTTGTTTGAACTTTAGATTAGTTCTCTGATCGGATCGNACTCAGTCATTGCGTTTTTAAGCTCATTCGGNAGGCTCTGTATTAACCTTACCTGTCCCAAGTCAAAGAGTGAATGCATAATGGTTGCCATCATGTGCTGAGGTCGATAGGGGGTCGTCGTTGCTTTCGTTGCATGATCATCAGACTTACCGATGACTTGGCCCATTTTGAGGCCTCCTCCAAAAAAGAGCAGGGGAGTTAGTTCTCCATAGTGGTCTCTTCCTCCATTTTTGTTAATTCTTGGAGTTCGCCCCATTTCTCCTGTTACGACGAGTAAGATTTTATCTTCGAGTCCTCGAGCCTTTACATCATCAATGAAAGCGGAGACTGCATGATCAACTTGTGGAGCGAGTATGCTAAACCCACCCAATCCTTTAGGGCTATTGTTATTGCTGTGATGGTCCCATCCGCAATCACTTACAGTGATAAANCCACAACCTGCTTCGCAGAGCCGCCTTGCAAGCAACATTTGTTTTCCAAGCAAATTAGAGGATCTCCTCATGTCGCCCCATCGTGTCGCTTCCTTGATGTTAAATAATTTACTAGTGTCATATCTATTAATCGTGCGTGGGTNTTCTTTGGANAGATCAAATGCTCCAGCGACGCCGCCTGTCACAATGTCAAAGGCCTGTTCNTGATAATGGCTCATATTTCCCATTAACCCATTATCGGCNCGTTTTTTAAGTNCATCGAGTTGCTCCAATAGATTTTTCCTGTCACCGAACCTTTNGGCTGGAAGTTTTAACTCCATGTTATTTTTCAGTTCGCCTCCTCCTTGTGGATCAAAGGCGGCGTAGGATGTTCCGAGATTACCTGGTGATGTTAATGTTGGTAAGGCATTAGATTCAAAGNTCTTGCCCAATTTTAATTTTTGATCAACTGACTCGGGAAGTATAACAACATTATTTGGCATGCCCATTTCTGGATCATTTGTTCCAGCGACTCGGGAGTAAATTGATCCCATGGTTGCTTTNGTTTTATTATTTCCGCTGGCCACTTTTTGGTAAGTATGCGCAGCATTTCCAGAGCCGTATGAGCGCACAATTGAGAANTTATCTGCCCGGGCAGCGAGTTGTGGGAAGTGTGATCCAAATGTGATTCCGGGGTGCTTCGTTTTTACTTCACCAAAGATTGAACGTATTTCGGANGGGGCATCCATNTTNGGATCGAAAGATTCTATATGNGAAGGCCCTCCGTTCAGGAACAGAAACACGACAGATCTNCCGTGCATGGCTTTGCTTAAGNGTGAAGAAGAGTCTTCACGAGCTCTGANCATTTCCGGCAATGAAAGTCCTGCCAATCCAAGTGACCCGATTCGGAGNAAGTCTCTCCTCATAAAGCCTGAGCAATTATGGGTGGGAGATGGATCTGAAANCGTGATCATTTATTTATAGATATNATATTAAAGGNTAGATNTTTGTCTATNCCTTGCAGAANCAAAGANGCCCCGATTACTCGANGGTAANCNGGGCNTCTTCATAATAGTAAATCAAAATTAATAGAGGCTAGATTTTTTTACCCTCTGCATCAAATTTTGTACCTTTCCAGTCGCCCGTTNCAGCGCCTTCATTTATCCACTCTTTTAGAGCTTTTAATTCTTCAGCAGTGAGTGGATCGGCTTTGCCTTCGGGTGGCATAAATTCATCATGGTCCTTNTCTAAAGTGACTCTGGTGTAGATGAGGCTTTTTGCGGGATCCTTNGNAACGACAGCATCACCTTCACTGCCNCCTTTCTTGATTCCTTCTGGAGTACTGAGGATAAGTTTACCTTTTGGTTTTTTAGTCCTTCCTGAGGATGTTTTATAAGGCTCTCTGTGACAAGACATACATTTCTTTTCGAGCATNGGTAAAACATCAGCTTTAAAATCAGCAGCTGATGAGGTGACCTCTAGGGCAGGAAACAACAATAGCGTAGTAATTAATGAGTAGCGGTTCATTAACTTACATATATACAAAAAACATGATCAAACAACCTGAGATACGTATTTTTTTCTATTTACTATATCTGTCGCAATATGAATGGCTCTCAGAAGACTGTTATGATTGGCGATTCCTTTCCACGCTATATCAAATGCGGTTCCGTGGTCAACTGAAGTCCTGATGATTGGTAAGCCTAAGGTAATATTTACTGCGTTATCAAAAGCAAGAGCTTTTAACGGGATATGTCCTTGGTCATGATACATGCAAACGTATGCACCCGTATTTTTCCTTTTTTCTGGGATGAAGGCCGTGTCCGGAACGATAGGTCCTGAAACATCAATCCCATTAGAGATCGCTTCTTCAATTGCTGGTTTAATGATTTCTTCCTCTTCATTTGACCCGAAGAGTCCACCTTCACCACTGTGGGGATTGAGTCCACATACAAGAATTTTTTTTGATTCTGGATATGGTAAAATATTTAAGGCGTCAGCAGTTAAATTAATAACTTCAATAATTCTTTCGGTGGTTAAGCTCGTGCAGGCCTCCCGGAGTCCTAAGTGACATGTAACAAATGCGGCTGTGATTTCTTTTGAGTTTTGCATCATGCAGTAACTTGAGGAGTTAGTCTTTTCTGCAAGAATTTCTGTATGACCTGGGTAATTAAAACCGGCCCGATGCAGAGCATCTTTATTAATTGGACCAGTAGTGAGGGCATTCATATCTCCATCGATTACTGATTTGATTGCTGCATTAAGATAATCCCAAGAAGCTTTTCCTGATTCCTTGGAAATTGCGCCCTCCTTCAGATCTTCAATATTGATTGACTCAATGTCTAGAATGCTGGGTTCTTTGATAGGGTTTTTGTCTTCTTCCCATTCATTATATTGGATAATGTTAATCGGAAGATCGACTCCAATCTTTTGAGCCGCCAATTTCATTATTCTTGAATCGCCGAAGATAACGGGAGTACATTCTTGTAAAGATTCTATTTCCTTAAGTAAGCGTACACATATTTCAGGACCTATCCCTGACGGGTCACCCATAGTGACGGCTATGCTTGGCTTTTCTTTCATCATTGAATTGGTGGGAGTTTTTCTTAGATAATTTTTAAATGGCAATCTAAGCAAGTATCTCTTTGACGATCTTTCCATGAACATCAGTCAGTCTGAATTCTCGACCCTGAAATCGATAGGTCAATTGTTCATGATCAAAACCGAGCAGATGGAGTATGGTCGCATGAAGGTCATGAACATGAACCTTTCCATCAATAATTCCAAAGCCCAGCTCATCCGTTTTGCCATGTATGTAACCTTTCTTTATTCCTGCGCCGGCCATCCACATGGTAAAGGCATCAATGTGGTGATCTCTGCCTGTTGTTTTTCTTGATTCACCCATGGGCGTTCTTCCGAATTCTCCGCCCCATACAACTAGAGTGTCTTCGAGGAGTCCTCTTTGCTTTAAATCAAGGACTAAAGCTGCGCTCGCCTGATCGACATCCTTACATACTTTTTCAAAGTCCTTGTCAAGCGTTTCACCCGGTCCGCCATGTGAATCCCAGTTGGAATGATAGAGTTGCACAAATCTGGTGCCTCTTTCAATGAGTCTTCTTGCGAGGATACAGTTATTTGCGAATGAGGCTTCGCCTTTTTTGGCGCCATACAGGCCCATTGTTTTTTCGGATTCACTTGAGAGGTCCATTAGTTCAGGTGCGCTACTTTGCATCTGGTATGCCATCTCATACGAATTGATTCTGGTGAGGATTTCCGGATCCCCAACATCATCTAGCCTAATTTTATTTAGATCACGGACAGTGTTATAGAATTTCCTTTCACTGCCCCTGTTCATGCCCTCAGGACTCTTTAAGTAAAGTATGGGGTCGCCTTTGCCTCTGAAAGGAACGCCTTGGAATGATGTTGGCAGGAATCCACTGGCCCATAATGAATTACCGGCTCGAGGGCCTCTTGGTCCGCTCTGCAGTACGACAAATCCTGGAAGACTACTTGATTCGCTTCCGAGTCCGTACGTGACCCAGGATCCCATGCTTGGTCGTCCCGGAGCTTGGAATCCGGTATTCATGAATAACTTGGCGGGTCCATGATTAAAAACGTCAGTAGTCATTCCTCTTAGCCATGTGAGTTCATCAACAATTTTACTCATGTGTGGCATAGTCTCCCCAATAGTCATTCCGCATTGTCCGTGACGCTGAAATTTTCGAGTGGACCCGAGAAGTTTTTCGTTGCCTTTCAGGAAGGCGAAGCGCCTTCCTTCGAGGAGACTCGGGGGAGGGGCCTTGCCGTTCAGTTCGTTCAGTTTTGGTTTGTGTTCGAAGAGTTCGAGCTGGCTAGGGGCACCAGCCATGAATAGGTAGATGACGTTTTTAGCCTTGGCTTCGAGAGGAGCCTTCCTTGATGCCATCGGGTTGCTCGGATTAATTGAAGGGATGTGCTTTGCTTGAGAGTACGTACCTAAGAGTTGATTTAGAGCAAGGGATCCGAGACCGACTCCGCAGTTCCCAAAGAATTGTTTTCGTGTTTGTTCTTTAAGATAATTCATCGCTACTCTCTGGTTATGAAGTTGTCAGTGTTCAGAATGGCCCTTGATACTGCCACTAGCGTAGCGCCCTGTTCCAATGAGATTGCGCTTTTGGAGATGGCTTCATTGATCAGGGATTTCGCGTCTTCGCCACCATCTCTTGCGGACATGTCTTTAGCGAATTCGATTGCATAGTTTTTTAACGTTTCAAATTCCTTGTCAGTGGGTGGGCGGCTCAATGCAAGTTTGAATGCGAGTTTTATTCTTTTATCTAGGCTCGTATGAGCTTCTCCAGGTATCGTTTGAATGGTCCTTAGGGCTAGGCCCTGAGCAAATTCCATGAAAGCCGGATCGTTGGAAATGTTAAGGGCTTGGAGAGGAGTATTGGATCTGGCTCTTCGAGTGCAAGTGGTTTGAAAGTCAGGAACATCAAAGGTTCCGAATAATGGGTAAGGAGCACTCCTAAAAAAAACTATATACATGCCTCTGCGATAACGGTCTGGTCCAGTCGTCGTGTTCCATTGTTTCTTGTTCTGGGTAAAGGCATATATTCCACTGGGTTGAGGAGGTCTAATTCCTGGTCCGCCGATTTTCCTTGTAAGTAATCCGCTAGCGGAGAGAGCGGCATCCCGAATAATTTCAGCATCGAGCCTGATTCTGGACTGTCTAGAGAGCAAATAGTTTCCAGGATCTGCTTTCAGGGACTCCGTACTCACCTTTGAGGATTGTGTGTATGTCTTACTGGTCACTATGAGTTTATGAAGTTTCTTCATGGACCATCCTGAGTCTATAAAATAGCTACTCAGAGATTCCAGTAGATCCGGATGACTCGGTAACGCGCCCCTGGTCCCGAAATCTTCTTCAGTTTCTACAAGACCCTTACCGAAATAGCGCATCCATGTTCTGTTAACTGTGACCCTTGAAGTTAACGGGTTCTTTGGGCTTACGAGCCACTTAGCAAGATCTAGTCGAGATCTTTTCTCTTCTTTCTGTTCAAGGCCGGTAGTGATGGCTGAAATGAAACCAGGATTGAGCTGACCGGATTTTTTGTCAGGTGTAGTAAAGTCTCCTCTCGTTAGTAAGAAAGTTTCACGTGAATCCTTCCTGTCACGCATGACCATTAAGTTGGCTTTGTTTTTTTCATTTTTCTCCGAGGAACTGATGAGTTCTCCTTCCATGATTGGTATCGTTGGGCCAGTGTTGTTTCTGTCCTCTGTAGAATTAAAGAATGCATACATCTCGTAATATTCGCGCTGGCTTATGGGGTCAAATTTATGGTCATGGCACTGAGCACAACCGACACTAAGCCCAAGCCACACTGCACCAGTAGTGTTTACTCTGTCCATCGTGGCCTCGACTCGGAACTGTTCCGGGTCAGAACCTCCTTCCTGACTAATTAGTGTGTTTCGGTGAAAGGCAGTCGCAGCGATCTGGCTTTTCGTTGCGTCAGGTAATAAGTCACCGGCGATTTGTTCGATAGTGAACTGATCAAAACTCATGTCTCTATTGAGTGCATCAATTACCCAGTCCCTGTATGGCCACATTTGGCGTTCGCTGTCACTAGTGTATCCATGTGAATCTGCGTAACGGGCCTGATCGAGCCAGTGCCTTCCCCACCTTTCTCCGTAATGTGGACTCTTGAGGAGGGTATCGACTAGATTTACGTAGGTTTTTTCTGATGGATCTTTGGCAAATGCTGAGACTTCCTCAGGTGAAGGAAGAAGGCCAGTCAGGTCAAGGTATAGACGGCGAATGAGTGTGTATGGATCGGCCCTTTCTGATAGAGCCATTCCCTCTTTTTTTAAGCGCTTGGAGATAAAATAATCGATGAGGTGATCTTTGCTGTTTCTTTTCGGATTAGTGATAGGGGTGAAGGCCCAGTGCCTTTGGTATTTTGCTCCTTCTTTTATCCATTGAGTGAGCAGCCCAATTTTCTCGGAATCAAGTTTTGGTATTTTTGATTTAGGAGGCGGCATGAGTTCTTCAGGATCTGAATGTTTTGTCCGTATGAGGAGTTCGCTTTTTTCTGGATCTCCTGGTACTATTGCTGAGTAGCCGCCCAGATCACGAATTGCTCCTTCGTAAGTGTCTAGGCGCAGGTCAGCTTTCCTAGCCCTTTCATCAGGTCCGTGGCAAGAGAAGCAATGGTCCGATAGAATTGGTCTAATGTCTTTGTTAAATTCGATCATTCCCTCAGCGGCTATAGGCGTTGCTAGCGAGGAAATGATAATAATGAATCTGTGCAGAGACATGTGATTGAATTTTTCAAATTATATTGTGTCCGAATTGATTAGATACTGCAAGAGTGCTTAATGTTCAATAAGAGGACTCGATCAATGGGAATTATAGTTATATTTTAGTTTATGGATAAATGTGGTATAGGCATTGATATAGGCGGCACAGAGATTAAGGCCGCTTCATTCGATCTCGTCAGTGGGAAAATGCTCAGCAAGCAAACTGCTCCGACTCAGGATGGGGTATTTACTGAAGGGGTTCCTGCTTTTGTTGGAACGGTAAAGGGACTAGTTTCAGATTTGTTAAGTGATCTGAATCAGAAATTATCAGTCATTGGAGTTTCTGCTCCGGGGCTAGTACAGAAAAATGAAAGGGCCATAGGTTATATGCCTGGAAGGCTCGATGGTTTAGAGGGTCTGGATTGGACCGCTGCCCTCAACATGGGTATAGAAATTCATGTAATTAATGATGCTCATGCTGCTCTTCTTGGTGAAGTGTGGCAGGGCTCAGCGAGGTGCATGGATGATGTTATAATGCTGACTCTGGGAACTGGTGTTGGAGGTGCTATTCTTACTGGAGGTAAACTCTTAAAAGGAAGTATTGGGAGGGCAGGGCATTTGGGACATGTAACTGTCGATTTTGAAGGTGATCCGGATATCTGCTCTACACCTGGAAGTATTGAGGACGCGATAGGCAATGCAACGATTACTGAAAGGTCAGGAGGGAAATTTTTAACGACTCATGAATTAGTAGCTGCATATGCTAATGGGGATGAAGAAGCAAAGGAAATTTGGCTGCGATCATTGAGGGCTCTTTCTGCTACATTAGTATCGCTAGTAAATGTCATTGACCCGGAGCGAATTGTGATAGGGGGAGGTATTGCCAAGGCCGGAGAACTTTTGTTTGGTCCTCTGGAGAAATTAGTCCGTGAGCGGGAGTGGCAGCCGGATGGGAAAGTTGTGACCATTGTGCCAGCAGAGCTGGGTTATTGGGCAGGAACATATGGCGCGGTTTACAATTCCTTATTAAGGGGCTAAGAGATAGGGGATGAGTTTAATGGAAGATTACATACGTTCGTGCCGTGGGATAATTGAAAATGTATCTGCCCAAGAAAAGCAAATTCAAGAAACGGCTAAGCGATTCGCGGATTCCATTCTAAAGGGAAGAGTTGTCCATCTTTTTGGATCAGGGCATTCTAGGATAATGGTTGAGGAAATGTGGCCTCGGTATGGGTCTTTTCCAGGTTTTAACCCGATCGTAGAACTTTCACTAACTTTTCATAATCAGGTGTCCGGATCTAATGGTCAGCGTCAGGCCATGTATTTGGAAAACGTCAGTGGTTTTGCGTCACGTATTTTACGTAATTTTAATATTAGTGATGAGGACTCTGCTCTGGTGGTTTCTTCAGGTGGTTGCAACATTGTTCCCGTTGAAATTGCCGAAGAATTTCAGAAGTCCGGAGTCTGGGTCGCTGGAATTGTCAGTCTGAAACATTGTGAGGGTAGCAAGAGTAAGAGGGAAGATGGTAAAAAGCTGATCGATTTTTCTGATGCCGTACTGGACACTAGTGCGCCTCTTGGGGATTCAATGATAAGGGTCGAAGGGCTCGAAACGCCCGTCTCACCAGGATCAACGGTAGGAGGATGCATTATTATTAATGCGCTTAAGGCTGAGATTGCCAGATTATTAACCGAAGCAGGTAAAGCTCCAAAGGTTTTAACGTCCGGGGCCATTGTTGGTGAAGAGAAAGCCACGCAACTTTTTGAGGCGGCTTACGATGAGCATTCGAGGAGAATGGCCACGCTATATTCTGGCCTTGGTCTTAATGACTAGTGCCAAGGATTAGTGGATTTAATTTTTTAGAGGGCAGTGCCCGGAGTGAATATATCTTTTGAGGTTAATTTTTCAGAAAGCTCTTCAGTTACGGATTGAGTGGTTTTTTCTCTACGTAAATTTTCTGAAGGTAATGGAAGGGATTTTTTCTGAATCGGTGGAGTTCCCTCTTCTTGTACAATCTTTTCGTACCATTCGGGATCTCCACATGAATAGAGTGTGCCGTTATTGAGATCTTCTGGTTTAATCGTTTTTGAAATAAGGCCTACGAAATTATCACGCGTTGATTTCCCAATTTCAGACTCTTCAGTGATGAGGTAATTTGCGTATTTTGCTCTGGTCAAAGCCACATAAAATTTGCAGATTTGTTCGTAAGTAGCATTGGCGACTTTTTCGGTGTTATATTGATTTAATTGGGTGTCCGCCTCTACTATACCTTTGTTAGGCATTGACAGTATCCACTGAGGTTCATGATTTTTATTGTATTTTATCTCAGTTCCAAGGTCCGTACTTAAAAATGTATTGCCTCCAAGTTCCGGTAATATAACGGAATCGAAGGTGAGTCCCTTTGATTGATGGATGGTCATAACTTGGACCGATCCCGGTTCGCCTGTTTCACGCAGTGTGAAGTTTTCCATGAACCGCACAAATTCGTCAATGGATCGACTGCCACGATTGTCAAATATCACCGCTGCTTTCAGTAACTGATTTACCCTCATTGAATTAAAATCATCAAAATCAATGTAGGAAACCAATTCTCTGACAGTTTCCGTGAATTGATTCTTCCAAACTGATGAACGAATAAAATTTCCAAACCTTTCAATGTCCGGAAACTTGTCTTCAACTATTTTTCTGAATGGTGACATCATTATGTGACCAGATGAGAATTTGTCTCCGGGGTGTGCAGAGAACCGGAAGATTGAAAGTAGGGCAATTCCGGCCGCATTGTCCTTGGCGATACAAATTTTTGCATCGTTGGTTACTTTTAAATTTGTATGCTCTCTTAAATATTTTGTGATGAGGTTACCGGTTTTATTTTGCTGGACGAGGACCCCGATGCTGAGTTTATTTTCCGAGGGGTTTATTTTTCTGATTACTTCTGCGATCAGTTCAAGTTTTGCATCAAGCTCCTTCCATCTGGGAGCTTTCTCTGCGGATATCCATGAAGTGAAACCGGGTCTGTCTTTATGGACTGTCGTATGTTCCTTAAATTCCCACCGTCCCTCAATTGAGGGGAACAGGCTCTGTATTTCATCCTTGTTCCCAAATATTGAGTTTACTGTTGTGATGACAGGTTCAGAGGATCGTCGTGATTCGTCCAGATTAGTTTCCCTAAAACGTTCGGGGCCAAGATTCTTATACTTACGTTTCTGTTCATTGAAAATTCTAGAGTCTCCGCCTCGCCAAGCATAGATGGATTGTTTTATGTCTCCAACGATGAATGAACTCCTTCCCGCCCCAGGATCCATTGCGCATTCATCGATAAGATTTTCGATGGCATCCCATTGTTCACGGCTAGTGTCCTGAAATTCGTCAAGGAGCCAGTGGTCGTATTTGGCGTCCATTCTGTATTCCAGTAAGTCAATCAGTCCAGAGGTTAACTTATTCCTCTTGGACAGAAAGTATGGGAAATCAGAAAAGGTCAGTCGTCCTTTTTGTCTCACATTTTTGCCATATTCATCTTCGTATGATTGAAGTACTTCGCATAGGCCAAGTGTCCTCATTGACTGAGTTTGCAATGTAATCCCGACTAAATGAGAAATAATGTCCAGAAAAAGTCCAGCTTGCTCGCCGGATATTTCGTATGCACAACCGGCAACATTGACTCGGGCATTTCCTGATTGGATGTCATTGAAGTTTTTGAGAAAATTATTGTAAACTGTCTCGTAATCCTTTGGTACAGGATTGCCGGTTTTGGTTTCAACGATCCATGAAAAAAATGATTCTAACTTTGTGGAGACTTTCTCTCTGATCTCCATTGTTTCATTTAGCTTCAGGAGTCTTTTTATTTTCTCTTTCAATATGGTCTCTTCAAGGACGTTCCATTGAAATTCGTCAGGCCATATGGATGATTTTTTTCCCCAGAGCTCCGGTTCTGGATTGTAAATAAATTTGCTATGCATTTTCTCAATGAATTCATTGAGTTGGGACTGCACTCTGGATTCCTCCTTGCCGAAGGAGGAATATTTTAATGCTTTCAGAAAAATTTCATTTGATGAGGATTTCCCATCAAAAAATTTTCTAAATACGCTTTCCCTTGCGACCAAAGTTTCGTGGTCCGTAAGGATTTCAAATTCACCAGCTATTCCCATTTCAAAAGGAATATTATTTATCATTTTGTATAAAAAACTATCCAGGGTCCCCATTTCAAGCGACGGCATCGCATTAATAAAAACCCGAAGTAATTTAATGGCTTTTTCGCTGTCGAGTTCAGGAACGGCAGTGATGTTGCTAATCGACTCGGGATCGTCAAAGTGCTTTGAGCTTCTGGCCAATTTCTCGAGGATACCCTCAAAAAATTCTCCTGACGCTTTCTTTGTGAAGGTAAGGGCGACTATGTTCTCGGGGTTTACTCCCTCATTCATTAAGCTAATGAATTTATCTGTCAGTTTAAAGGTCTTGCCCGTGCCTGCGGAGGTGGGGATGACTTCGTTAATAAATGTGACTGGAGGGTTCATATTTATTTATGCAGAATTTCACTGGGATCAAAGCTTGAATCACAGTCGCCAAAAATTATTTCCGAGTAATTATCATATTTGGGGGAATCAGACGGGGGCCAGAAATTGCAATCGCTGATCTCTTTTGAAACGTTCTCTGCGCAGGTGATGGAGCTTTCCATTAGGTTCTCCTTGAAATCATCCCACATTTCAATTTTCATTGAGCTCTGGGTGTTGCCCAGATTAAAATATCCCGATCCTATATTTTCTTTTTCAAAGATTAATTTCGCTGCGTGCACGTAAAGCGGTATCTGGAGATTGATCCATTCGCGGCATTTTTTACCGCTAATATATGTGCGCCAATCCGGGATAGAATCTGAGGAGGATTGAGTGATATTTTTGAGGTGGGCCCTGTCTGGGTTTATTGCTTTTGCCGAGGTCTTGTAATCAAGGATTCTCAAGGCTCCATCATTTTCGTTCTGTTCGATCCGATCAATCGTACCCTTAAGTTTCAAATTGCCGATTTTGATTTCATTGTTTATGTGAATTTTAAATTCTGAATGAATGATTTTCCATCCGAGGGACCTTTCATTGGCCTGAATGGCAGAGAACCATTTGAGCCGTTCCTTGATTGAGTTGATCTGGAATGATAATGGAACGGTGCGCCTTGTTCCGAATTCGTGAGTCGCTTTGGAATTGATTCTTTCTTCTAAGAATTTATAAATTTCCGATTCATCCTGACTGTCCCTGATCCCATCATTTCCTCCGAAATCATCAAGCACTTGATGAACAAATGTGCCGAATTGCATTGCATCCATTTCCATTTCAACGGGCCGGTTATCATTCATGCCTATCAAATTTTTGAGATAGAAACGGAATGGACAGGAA
This sequence comes from Verrucomicrobiales bacterium, assembly GCA_002708885.1. GTDB lineage: Bacteria > Verrucomicrobiota > Verrucomicrobiia > Verrucomicrobiales > DEV007 > EC70. The sequence continues at coordinate 18,060 of PAPL01000074.1, forward strand.
AGATAATCGCTGAATTGAGTCACTGATATTTCCTCAAAAATTTTCGCACTCTTGTCGATTTTCTCTGGTCGAAGTTTCCATGCTGAAGTCCATGGGTGGATAATTTCTGATGAATTGACTCTTGAGCAAAGACTCAGTGCCCTGTCTGCTAATTCAATATCATCACATTGGAAAAGTAATCTTGAGGGTTTTAGAGGGTTTCCTTCCAGCGATTCCTTTCCTAGAATGATATCGACTCTTCCGCAGGAATTTCTCCAATTGAGAGTCGCGTTAAAAATATAATTGTCTCTCGCAAGGATGGACTCATTATTTCTTAACCCCATCTTGGATCTTAGACTGTCCGGCAGGAAAATATCTCCGGCGATTCGATCAGGAACAGAGCCTTCATTCATTCCTGTTATAATTAAATGCGGACTGTCCTCCCAGAGAACTTCGAGCCAGCCCTGAATGTCCAGTGAATCAGGCTCTCTTTTCTCGGGGATTCTCTCATTTTTCAAAACGCTGAGGATAAAATTCAATTGTTCGCTACCGTCCATTGCTTGTAAGGGACTGGAACGAATCTCATCCAGAATGGAATTGAGGCATTCAGCGGCATGACTAAATCCTTTATCTTCTTCGGAATCAAATTCTCTCCCAGAGTATATTGATTGTAAAATTTCAGGTAGATTTTCAATAAGATTATCCTGTAATTGATCGAGCCATTCCTTCAGTTGNTTTAGTGCTGAGTTGGNGAGTTTNAGTCGTTCATTTNTGNTAGAGAATTCNAGNGCCGTATCCAAACTGGTGGGNATGTNCTTGTCATTAATGCGATCTAAACTCACGAGAATNTTTGCGGCNGCAAGTTCGGGATCGTCATTANTATTGNCGGTGTCCATNTCGTTATTGAACAGGTCCATCTGATCAGAGANTTCTATCNGGATATNCTCGTTATTTATNACTANGTGATTAATGATTNCCGGGTGNTTGAGGANTTCAATGGCNGATGCAAATGANCCTGAAGACATTAGGTCNCTGAACAATGATAGTGTGGCGTATATTTCNTGGTTTGAGCACAGTTCTCCGGANGGATNATACGCATTCAGNTTGTGCTTTTTCAGCTCAGACTTGAGGCTCGGAATGAGTTCAGTGTCGTTATTTATAATTCCTACCATTCCATGTGGGTCTGAATGTTCTGAGATGATGGATCCCACTTCNCGCGATTGTTCGTCAGGGNNNGNCACATGCCTGATTGAGCTCTCNGCATTTGGAATATTGATCTTATGATTTGACCAGTNCTCGGTCATTGGTCTTCCCCANTCACTGAATGATGATTGCTCTGAATCTGGTGCATAAATGACAATGCTGATNTNATGTGATTCAGAGATGCTTTGCAGCGCGTCGGTGAGTATCTTTGGAGGGTCAGGTAAACCAATTAAAATAATTTGTTCAATATCACCGACGCTGGAAGGGGAATTTAAAAAGGATTGTGATAGATGGCTGAGGCCGTTTTCTTTGAGTGAGGATTCAACGGTGCTCTCCAAGTGTTCGAGTTCCTTCCATCGTGAGAGGTCTACAAAATCATGACCTTCATTTNCAATTACATCTGAAATGTTTAGCCCGCCTTCGTTTAATGAATTTTTTAATGATATGAAAGTATTTGATGTCCTGAGGGCCCAGTTCATTGAGCGATCAGGAGGAGATATCGGGAATATATTTCGTAGTTGTGTGAGTTTGATATTTTTTAATGTTAGGGCCCAGGCTAACGATTTTTCAGTTTTGGTAGCAGGCCTTTCTGAATCCTGTTCGAAAAGATTGAGNGCTGTTTCGGGAGTNCCNAAAATGGGGTAATTATCAAATTTAGAATTTTCTCTGTATCGGTTCTTTAGTTTGCGCGCTGCCTGTTTGGAAGGGACAACGACCAGAGTCTTACTAATTAGTTCTTCGACTAATTCCTCTAGTAAAAATTCATTCGCGAGCTCCACTATTGGCTGGTCCCAGCCTATAAAGAATCTACGAATACCCATGGTTACATTGTTGGTCGGCTACGCTCCTTAAGTCAATGCGGCTTGATCAAGTAATGGCTGAATCTTATGTTAATTCGGAGATGACATTTTTTGCAAGGTCANTGAATTCTTTAGCTGTTTCAGAGTCTCCTAAAGCGANTGGATTTCCCTTGTCTCCTGCTTCTCGCGTCTTCATTTCTATTGGGATTTGACCAATTAGAGGGACTCCCAATCTAGAGGATTCTTTTTCGCCGCCGCCTTCTCCNAAAATGGCATATTTTTNTCCATCCGATGGGCACAAGAAGTAACTCATGTTTTCAACTATACCAATGATGGGNACATTGACTTTACTAAACATNGAGGCTGCTTTTCTNGCATCNATGAGAGCCATTTCTTGAGGAGTTGTTACAATTANNGCTCCATNCACNGCGACTGATTGAACGATTGTCAATTGGATGTCACCAGTGCCGGGAGGCAAATCTAGTATCAGATAATCAAGTTCACCCCAGAGGCATCCTCNAAGGAATTGTTGAGTGTAGCGTGTCGCGAGGGGCCCTCTAACGATTACTGGAGAGTTATCATCGAGTAAGAATCCCATTGACATAATTTTAATGCCGTGACTTTCGATTGGAACAATTTCGTTCTGTTCGGTGGCCATGGGTCTGGCTTCTTCCTGACCAAACATCAGAGGTATGCTTGGTCCATACAGGTCACAGTCACATAGGCCAACGCTTGGGCTTCCATCANATAAAGAAAGGGCAAGTGCCAAGTTTGCAGCGACCGTTGATTTACCCACGCCTCCCTTGCCTGAGGCCACTGCTATTATATTTTTTACACTAGGCAATGAGGCTTGATTGACATCAGTACCACTGACCGGTTCAGGAGGATTTTTAATATCGAAATCAATTTTTATCCTTCCTATTCCCTCAATGCCAGAAAGGATTTCCTGCGCTTCATTGTGTATCGATTGTGGGATTGAAGGATCTTTTGTGGCGAGTTCAATTTTTATTGTTACATCTATACCTTCAATCGAAACCGATTTAACGAGCCCGAACGAGACTATGTTTCTGCTAAAGCCAGGATAATTTACTTGTTCCAGCGTCTTAAGAATTTCTGCTTCGTTTATCACGAAGGATATTTCCTCCAACTGAATTGCTCGGTCAAGTTAATCTCGAAGNTAGTTGATNAAAATTAATGTTTTAATAGGTCCTTCTTAGATGNCTCGGAAGAATGCCCATTTCGTCCCGGTACTTTGCGACGGTTCTTCGGGCCAATTTAATTCCTGATTCCTTGAGTTCTTTGACAATTTTATCATCACTTAATGGNTTTTTCTTATCCTCGTTTTTGACCAGTTCAGCAACGGCCTGCTTCACGCTCGTGTTGCTCATTGAGNCACCGCTGTCAGTTTCGTAGCCTGGCTTGAAGAAATATTTCATCTCAAAAACTCCTCGAGGTGTCGCAATGTATTTTCCCGCGATGGCGCGGCTGACAGTAGTTTCATGGACCCCAACCACTTCCGCTATTTGAGCCATATTCATTNGATGTAAATGGGCTATTCCATATTCCAGGAAATCATGCTGCCGATCTACGATTTCCTCAGAAATTTTGCGGATTGTTTCTTGTCTTTGATGAATGCATTTAATTAGGAATTTTCCAGATTGAATTTTTTCTCTGATATATTCCTTGGCGTCTTTCTTGGCGTTTCCTCCAGACATTATGTCTTTGTAGACATTGCTGATTCTTAAATGGGGGATAGTCTCATTGTTTAACGTCACAGTGTATCCTGCTGAGGTCTTTTCTACAGTTACGTCTGGAGTAATGTAATGATTATCACCCGATGAAAGTTCTCTTCCAGGCTTAGGGTTAAGTGTTGATATAAACTCAGCCGCAGCTGTGATTTTTTCGATAGTGACACCAATTTTTCTGGCAATTTGCGGGTACCGTTTTCGGGCCAATTGATCTAAATGTTTATCAACGATCCTATATTCTAAACTGTGTTTTTTNTTTAAGTGATTAAGTTGTAATAACAGGCATTCTCTCAGGTCTTGTGCAGCAATTCCTATAGGATGAAATGATTGCACTATGTCGAGGGCTTCTTTTAGTTTCATAAAAGGTATCGCGTTTTCAAGGGCAATTTCTTCTATGTTTTGTGACAAAAATCCATCATCGTTAATGCTTCCTATCAGCATCTCGGCAAGGTCTCTTATGTCTTTGTTAGAACTCGATGTGTTGAGTTGTTGGATTAAGTGTTCTGAGAGAGTTTGCGGNACAATAATTGAATCCATCATTCTCTGGTGTCGCTCCTTTTCATCGNCGCGTCTCGGAGCAGTTGACCNGCTCTGCTGAAGGTATTCACGCCACTCTTCGTCAAGTTGGGATAGTTCTGAAAATTCCTCATCAAATTCATCCTCGTCCTTATCGAGTCTTTCCTCTTCAACCGAAATATCAACAGACTCTTCCTCGAGTACTGGGTTTTGTGCGAGTTCTTGCCCTATCATTTGATTGAGCTCTAGAGTTGTCGCTTGCAGAACGTTCAGACTCTGCTGCATTTGTGGAGCAATTTTTGCTCGCAACTCCAGCGATTGAGTCTGTGCATGTTGTAANTCAGGTCCAGCCATGGTTGCCGAATCGGTTCCTTTGACCTAATCTGATATTACATTAGTTTTTTATCAAGCAGGTTTCTTGCCAATCTAATAAAGAAACTTTAATTATTTTATTTATAAACTAAGAAATCTTGCGTAACTCTACAATTCGCTCACTCACTGGGGGATGGGAATAGTTCATGAACACATAGAAGGGGTGAGGTGTAAGATTTGATAGATTGTCGGCTGAAAGTTTTTTAAGCGCGGTAATTAGAGAATCTGCATTTCCTGTAACATCGGCAGCATAAGCATCTGCTTCGAATTCATTTTTTCTGCTCAGTATGTTCATTAGGACTGAAAGAATCTTGCTTATTGGTTTAAACAAAATAGTGAAGAATAACAACGAGCAATAGACCTGTGGTTCTTTTACTCCAAAGGCAGACGACAAAGGTTCGCTCCTAATGAAAAATCCCAAGACAAAAAACAGAACTCCTGTCTGAGCGATTCCAAGGAATAGAGTTTGCATGATGTGTTTCTTTTTAAAGTGACCAATCTCATGAGCCAATACCGCGACTAATTCAGATGTGCTGTGATTGGCTATTAGGGTGTCATAGAGTGCTATCTTCTTATTTTTTCCAAATCCTGTGAAGAATGCATTTGATTTGCTTGACCTCTTGGACCCGTCCATGACGGATAGTTCAGTGAGGGGAAACTTGCAGTTTTCCGCCATATCATTGATTGCCGACTTGAGTTCACCTTCTTCTAACGGTTCAAATTTATTAAAGAGTGGAAGGATAACTGCNGGCGCCAAATAAGCCATTAACAAGGAGAATCCTGAAAGGAATATCCAACCCCAGAGCCAGGCATTTTCAAAACTTTCAAATAACCATATAATCAGGCCAAGGACAGGTAGCCCAATCAAGGCTCCAAGAACTAGCCCNTTAATTTTGTCGCTGATGAATGTTGAGCGTGTCGTTTTATTAAAACCAAATTTTGCTTCNATTTTAAATGTGTCATGAATTTCAAAAGGTAAATTAAGCAGGCCTGCCGAGATGAACAAGATGCTGAAAAATAATAAGCCTGAAAGGACCGGGCCATGACCCAATCCAATGATTATATTACTCAGCCATCCGAACCCGCCAACGATCCAAAAGAGCAAAAATATTATGAGATCGAAACTGGACTGAATCGCTCCAAATTTGGTTGTTACGCGAGTATACTCTAAGGACTTTGAGTATTTTTCNTGGTCAAANACNTCCTTAAAGTCTTGAGGGAGGTCTAGCTTTAACCCTTTGATATTGAGCCATTCAGAGAACAGATCTAGGATGAAAATTCCGACTACGGCAATGAGAATGATCCAGAAAAAGAGATTAGGTTCTATATTCATGCAAAATTGAAAGGGGAAAGGTTTTTTTATACTAGTGCAACGGGTGCGGTGAGATCGGCTTTATTTTCATGATATTTCATATGCTCCACCGAGAGGTCCTCAATTTCAGTCATTGAAACAACAGTACTGAGCTTTGATCTTAATCGTTTACTGCCTGGGATGCCCTTTGAGTAGGCCATTATTCTTGAACGCATTGCCATTAAAGTCTGATGCTCATTGCCGTAACGTCCCCAATCAATGGCTTCTCGGCAATGCCTCTTGATTAATTCCCATCTTTCCTCTAGCGGTGCCGGCGGTAGTTGTTGGCCGGTTCTCAGATAATGTTTGGCGTCGCGGAAAATCCATGGGTTTTGCATTGCGGCCCTTCCGATCATCACGCCAGATACGCCAGTTGTGTTTTTACGATGTTCAACGTCCTTGCCTGTCGAGATGTCACCGTTGCCGATTACGGGAATCGTTACGGCTTGAGAGCATTCGTNAATCACGTTCCAGTCAGCCTGACCGCCGTAACTTTGTGANCGCGTTCTGCCGTGTATTGAAATGGCCTGCATCCCTGAACCTTCCAGAATCTTTGACACTTCAATTGCGTTGATGGATTCTTGGTCCCATCCGATACGTATTTTTCCGGTCACTGNCACCTGAGACCCTATGCCTTTAACNACGGATGTCGCTACTTTTTCCAGGACCGGACAATCTCTCAATAAGGATGAACCTCCATTCTTAGATACAACTTTTTTGACTGGGCACCCAAAGTTGATGTCAATGAAGTCAGGTCTTTTCCAGTCGAGAATTTTTTTTGCGGCNTCAGCCATTTTTTCCCCATCAGCACCGAATAACTGCACTCCTACAGGGCGTTGTTTATCATCGAATTCAGTGTATTTCCTTGTCCTGTCATCNCGTCTAATGATACCCTCAGAAGACACGAATTCGGTNACCATCACATCTGCTCCCAGTTCCTTNCATATGGAACGAAAGATCCTATCTGTGACACCTGCCATTGGTGCTAGATACAAAGGGAATTTGTCGTTTTTGAACCAGTTCAGCATCAGATACTTTGAGTGGGGACTTTACTCTTTTGAATGATTTCAAGCAAGTGATGCATTTTGAACGTTCAAAGATTGAATTTTACTGTAAGAATCGGCCGTTAGTCTTGATGCCTAGCCATGTTGGCACTTATATAGCTGACTGAATGGATTTACAAAAGAAAGCGTTACTGCGTGAGCGTATCCTTGATCGGTCAGTGGAGATAGGGATTAGAATTGCCGACCTGGAAGAATCGACCAAACCCATATCCCCGGACAAAGGGTTGGGAAGATTGACTCGGCTCGAGGCGATGCAAGACAAAAGTGTTAATGAGGCTGCGCTCGAACGATTAAGGGATGAGGAGGTCAAACTTCAGAATGCTCTGACAAAATTATTGATGCCTGATTTTGGGATTTGCCAAGGCTGCGGTAATGAGATTAATTTTGACCGGTTAGAGGCCCTGCCTGGAAGTACACACTGTACGGAATGTGCGGGGTGAAATAGTGTAGCGCCAATATGTCCGATCCCTATCAAGTTCTNTTGTATTANCTTTACACNCCNATCGAGGATCCGGATCAGTTTGCCGAAATGCAGACCAATTTATGTAATGAACATGATTTAAGGGGAAGGATTATTATTGCGGAAGAAGGCATTAANGGGACTGTTTCAGGAACAAAAGATGCGACTGAGGTTTACATTAAAGAAACTCAACGCCTNTTAGGNGNAGCGGGAATGGAATTTAAGATTGATTCTAATGATGGACATGCTTTCAAAAAACTTTCTGTGAAGGTGCGTTCGGAGATAGTTTCTTTGCACTTGCCAAAGGAGCAAGACATTAAACCTGAGGAAATTACTGGAGAAAGACTTTCACCTGAGCAATTCCTAGCGGAAATGGAAAATGAGGACGTGCTACTGTTTGATGGTAGAAACAAGTACGAGTCTGACCTTGGCCGGTTCAAGGGAGCCATTTGNCCTCCAGTTGACAACTTTAGNGATTTTCCTGAATGGATTAGGGAAAATTTTTCTGANGCNAAANACAAAAGNATACTNTCTTATTGTACAGGAGGGATACGATGCGAGAAATTGTCGGGATTTTTAATTAAGGAAGGGTTTAATTCAGTGGCCCAGTTAGACGGGGGCATCATTAATTATGGTAAGAATCCATCAACAAATGGTAAAAATTTCGATGGTCAGTGCTATGTTTTTGATCAGAGAATCGGGGTCGAAGTTAATTCTGCCAACCCCAAAGTAATTGCTACTTGTCGNCTTTGCGGAATTTCCACTCAAAGGTATAAAAATTGCGCCTACAAACCCTGTAACTTGCAAATTTTCATCTGCGAGGAATGCGAATCAGAGAAAGGCAGGTTTTGCGATGAAAATTGTCAATCTTTGGCCAGATCCGCANAATAGGGGTATCATGATCTGATTGAGGCTATAAAACCCTGTTTTTTGGCNACAAAAAACCAAACAAAAAATATTTTTGTTCTATTTATTAATTTCAAACACTTTCAGTCTCAGGGCATAGCCAGATTGAAATAAAAATACTATAAATTTCGCTTGTGAAATTTTTCACAAGATACTATAGAATACTTAATTAACCCTTAAATGGCCAATCCCTTTCCGCGTTGGATCAATACATTGCCCCTGCAGATTGTCGGTGCCCTTATAATATTAGGCATCGGAGTCAGTGCAGCCGTTACCTATTACTTTACTCCTAAGTACGCAAGAGTGGGNTATCAACCTGATCAGCCCGTGCCATATGATCATAAGTTACATGTGGGGCAACTAGGGATGGATTGTAGATATTGCCATTCATTTGTTGAGAATACTGGTCATGCCAATGTGCCATCTGCCTCGACTTGTTGGAACTGCCATCAGCACGTTAAATCAGACAGTCCAAAGATTGAACCGATCCGCAAAGCTGCTGATAAGAACTACGAAGACTATGACGGGAAGCCAGTCGAATGGATTAGAGTTCACCGAGCCCCTGACTATGTTTATTTTGATCACTCAGCCCATGTGAATCGTGGGGTCAGTTGCGTNAGTTGTCACGGTGATGTTGGGGAGATGAGAGTAGTACATCACGACAAGTCTCACAGTATGAGTTGGTGCCTTGATTGTCATAAGGAGCCGGAAAAACATTTAAGACCTCTGGATCAGGTTTTTAATTTAAAGTGGAAGCCTGAGAATCTGGCCCGGGAGGATTTTAGGTCATACATAGAACAGAGATTAGGATCGGAACAGGCTGAGGAGCTGGTCCCTGACAGTGATAAACCATTAACACAAAAAGTGATAGGATCCGTTTTGAAGGATCTGTGGCATATCCGACCGCCTTCAGGCAATAACTGNAGCGGTTGTCACCGATGAAGGTGCAAGAATAGAAACCATTTAAGATTATACCAAATAAATAAGTGAAACACGTCTGGCAACATCCTGAAGATTCATTGACTGGGAAACGGATGTTCCGTAGCCTCGGTGAATTGGAACAGAGTCCGGCATTTTTGAACCGGCTCGAGAGGGAATTTCCACAAGGCGCGGCTGAACTGAGCAGGGAAGGCGATAAGGATTCTCTTTCGAGGAGAAGTTTTATGCGTTTCATGGGCGCGTCCACTGCTTTGGCTGGCATCGGATTGGCCAGTTGCCGTAGGCCCGTAGGGAAGATTCTTCCATACTCGGATAGTGTTGAGTGGATGGTGCCAGGGAAGGCAGTTTATTATGCGACTGCAATGCCAAGGCTAGGTGGAGCGAGTCCGATCATAGCCAAAGTTCATGAAGGTCGGCCAATACACTTGCAAGGCAATCCACTTCATCCTGGAAGCATGGGTTCTGCTGACCAATTCGCGATTGCATCTATATTAGACTTTTACGATCCTGAACGGTCGCGATCATATCTGAAAGGAAGGGGAGACTCTGAGCCGATTGAACCTGATGAGTTCTGGTCATTTGTGTCTGAAAAGAAAAAAGAGTGGACCGATTCAAAGGGTGAGGGATTGGCGTTCCTTCATGGTGCTAGCACATCTCCCACAAGAGCACGGATTGCAGATCTGCTTTATCAACGATTGCCCGAAGCCGGTTTTTACGAATATGAGGCTGTGGATAATAAGAGCCTGCAAAATGCGGTCAGTTCATTATTCGGAAAAGGGAATCAGGTCCGTTATAGAGTAGATAAGGCTCACCGGATCCTTTCAATAGGTTCCGATTTTATGGGAGTAGACCGCATTTCAGACAGCGCAACTTCTGATTTTTCTATGGGTCGTAAGGTCGATCATATCGAAGGCGAGGAAAAGCCCGGGCCAATGAATAGACTCTATGTTGCAGAGCATCAATATACAGTCACTGGAGGCATGGCTGATCACAGGATCCCAGTCAGAGCAAGCGAGCAGGTTGCCCTCCTTAATGAAGTTGCAAAGCAGGTCGCCGAGTTAACTGGTGATGCTGATTTAGGGGCCCTAGNCAAAGATGGGAAAGTCGCAGATANTATTAAAAATTGGATAAGTGAAGCGATCAAGGATCTTCATGAAAACAAGGGTAAGAGCTTGGTCTTAGTAGGGAATAGGCAAGATGCAGGAGCTCATGCGCTTTGTCTTGCGATAAACGGTGCCCTTGAAAATATAGGTACTGATAAAGCCATTGAAATTGTAGGTGGATCCTTTCCTGAATCAGGTACTATTAGTGATCTTGCTCAGGACATTAAAGACGGGAAAATTTCGACTCTGATCATTAGCGCTGAAAGCGATCCNGTCTACAGNGCTCCATCGGATCTGAAATTTGGTGAATTGGTTTCAAAAGTTGAAACNGTCATTCATCTTGGTGTGAGAAATTTATGCGCNACTGCTCGCGCATCGGATTGGCACGTTCCCGGTGCTCATTTTCTAGAGAGCTGGGGCGATGTGAGAGCCTCAGATGGGACATATTCTGTCATCCAGCCAATGATTGCACCTCTTTTTGACGGGGTGTCAGAAACGGCATTCTTACTCAAGCTATTATCGGACAAGGAACCTGATGAGGGAACTGATCCGGTTCAGGATGCTGTGAAGGAAACGTTTAAAGTTATTACTGGAAATGAATCAGAGTCTTTGTGGAATACGACTCTAAGAAACGGATTCCTTAGGGACAGTAAATATTCCTCAATCAGTGCGGAGATTGATTATGGGGCAGCCAAAGAAACAATTGGTGATAATGATTCCAATGCGGATAATTACGAAATTGTTTTCACAACAGACAATAAGATTTGGGACGGGCGCCACATTAACAATGGATGGTTGCAGGAGATTCCTGATCCGATAACCAGTCTGACCTGGGACAATGCTGCATTAGTGGGGATTTCGACATTGAAAGAACTGGCTAAGGCTAAGGGCCTGAACTGGAAAAATAAAGATCTGGTAATAGAGGATAAGGCCCATCTCATTAAGGTGGAGGTGAATGAAGGGGAATCACATTACTTCCCTGTACTACCTGCCTATGGGCACGCGAAGAATTCGATTAGTATTTCGATAGGGTACGGTCAGGAAAGCGCTGGATCAATTGCCGGGACTCCTCAATCTGCAGGAGAAGATACTGGGAATATGACCGGGTTTAATGTTTATCCCTTGAGAGGATCTAATTCATTACTATTTGCGTCCGGCGCAAAAGTTGAACTTGTCGATGACGAGGTCGAGCTGAGAGAGAATTACAAAACCAAGACTTATCCTATAGCGATTACACAGGAACATTTCCTGATGGAGGGACGAGCACTTTACCGGGACGGTACCAAGGAAGAATTTGATAAAGAGTCGGTCAAAGCAAAGAAGGCACATGCTGAGCACCCTGAAGAAGAACACGCATCTTCGTTTCAGTCCAGGGGGATGGATTCCCACATACCGCCCGAACAGCCTGCGTACCGAGGTCAGGACGTTAGTAAGTTAATTGATGATGGTTTCCAGCAATGGGGCATGACCGTTGACTTGAATCTTTGCAATGGTTGCAATGCTTGTACAATAGCATGCCAGTCAGAGAATAATATTCCTATCGTTGGTAAGGACCAAGTAATTATTGGAAGAGAAATGCACTGGTTACGTATGGATCGTTACTTCGCTCCAAATACTGATGGGCATGGCAAATTTNATGAAGAGGAGGANGACTTTGAGAATGTTCAATTCATGCCTCAGCCCGTGTCATGCGCTCAATGCGAAGCGGCTCCGTGTGAAACAGTTTGCCCGGTAAATGCCACTGTTCATACAGAGGAAGGACTCAATGCTATGGCATATAACCGATGCATTGGCACAAGGTACTGCGCTAACAATTGTCCATATAAGGCTCGTCGCTTTAATTTCTTTGATTATAACAAAAGACCNCTCGATCAACTTTATAAAGGTCCCCTTTCNGATGANGATAAGACTGGCGTTGCTCCTAGCTTNAAGCTTCAGAAGAATCCNAACGTNACNGTNAGNATGAGGGGAGTNATGGANAAGTGCACNTATTGNGTNCANNGAATNCANGAGGCCAAAATANATCAGAAACGNAAGGCNAAAGACTCAAATGANGTNAAAGTNCCNGATGGNNNNATNAAGGTGGCNTGTCAATCTGCCTGCTCATGTGATGCNATTGTCTTTGGNGANATATCTGATCCTGANTCGANGGTCAGCAAAGTTAANGCGTCNCCNCGNAANTATGAAATGCTTAAGTATTTGGGGCTCNGNGCNAGGACNACNTATTTGGCTAGGATCAAAAATCCGAATATGAAAATGCCTGACGCGGATCAGGTAGGAACTGTGAGTAAGAAAATGCATTAATAATTAGTATAATGGCTGACGCTCAAACATCTGAACCAATTCGACCGGTCCTTGCGAGGGAGCCGTTGGTCACTAATGGCCGGTCCATGAGTTGGGTCACAAATAAAATTTGTGGCATTGTTGAGAACCGCCAGCCGGCACTTTGGTGGTACCTTTTCATACCATCAGTGATTCTTATGGGAGTTCTGGGCTACTGCCTGGCCTATCTAGTTGTTACTGGTGTTGGAGTTTGGGGCAACAATCATCCGGTCGGATGGGGATGGGCAATAACGAATTTCGTTTTTTGGATTGGTATCGGTCATGCCGGAACATTGATTTCAGCNATTNTATTTTTGACNCGTCAAAAGTGGAGAACTTCAGTGAACCGCGCGGCAGAAGCGATGACGCTTTTTGCAGTGATTTGNGCAGGAATTTTTCCCGCNCTTCACGTTGGAAGGTTTTGGATGGTATGGTTCCTAGCTCCCGTACCCAATGCGAATGGCATTTGGCAGAACTTCAAATCGCCTCTGCTTTGGGATGTTTTCGCTGTTTCGACATACTTNACCGTGTCNGTAATTTTCTGGTACGTTGGGCTCGTTCCTGACCTTGCCACATTGCGAGACAGAGCCAAGAAAGGCATAAGTAAACTGGCATATGGCTTTTTTGCCCTTGGCTGGAGAGGCGCGAACCGGCACTGGCGACATTATGAGATGGCATATCTTTTGTTGGCAGCTCTGTCAACTCCGCTAGTTCTTTCTGTGCACTCGGTCGTTTCGTTTGATTTNGCGACCTCAGTTGTGCCCGGATGGCACACAACGATTTTCCCCCCTTACTTTGTTGCNGGAGCGATTTTTGGAGGGTTTGCAATGGTGCTCACATTGATGATTCCCGCACGGAAAATCTATGGACTGCAAGATTTAATAACGGCCAAGCACATTGACAATATGGCCAAAATTATTCTCCTCACAGGAACAATAGTTGGGTACGCCTATATNATGGAGCTGTTTATTGCGTGGTATGGAGGAAATAAATTTGAAATTGCAGCCTTTGAGAACCGTACGAGCGGATATTACTGGTGGGNATATTATGCAATGTTCTTCTGTAANGTTATTGCTCCGCAAGTGTTTTGGTTTAGGTATTGCCGTCATAATCTATGGATAGTTATGGCAGTGTGTATGTGTGTGAATGCTGGAATGTGGTTCGAAAGATTTGTGATCATTGTGACTTCTATCGCGCAGGATTTCCTCCCAGGAGCATGGGACTTTTATCATCCAAGCAGGATCGAAATATGGACCTTTGTTGGGACGTTCGGTTTGTTCCTTGGTCTNTTTCTTCTTTTCTTGCGTTTCTTACCTGTCATTGCGATTTCAGAAGTTAAGGGAGTTCTTCCGGAAAGTGACCCTCACTATTTACCGCCTGAAACATTTACCCATGATGCTGAAGGTAATGTGTTATCCCATAAGGGATTGAAGAAAAGAGCCACTAAGAAAGCCACTAAGAAAGCCACTAAGAAAGCCACTAAGAAAGCCACTAAGAAAGTAGCAAAGAAAGCCACTAAGAAGAAAAAAACGTAGGTCAAAGTATTGAATACACTAAAAAGAGTNCATGGCTACATAGCCGAGTTTGAATCTGCACGTGATGTTTATCACGCAGCGGAAAAGGTACGTGATGCCGGTTTTAAGGATTGGGATGTGCATTCTCCATTTCCCATCCATGGTCTTGATGGNGCAATGGGTCTCAAAAAATCNAATCTTTCATGGTTTGTATTTATTGGGGGAGCCACCGGAACTTTGACAGCGTTCNTATTACAATTCATTACGCAGGTTCTCATTTATCCTACATTCGTTCAGGACAAGCCAGCTAATATAGGTACTTTGCCGGCGTTCTTCCCTGTGATGTTTGAATTGACGGTTCTATTCTCAGCATTCACTGCCCTTTTCGGAAGNATGATAATGAANCGNCTNCCGAGGTGGAATCATCCTCTGTTTGTGAGTGAGCAATTTAGCCGTTTCTCTGATGATGCTTTCTTCATATGCATTGAGGCACGTGACCCACAATTCTCAAAGGATGAAACCCTGAAAATGCTCAAAGACATTGGAGGCAAGAGCATTGAACTGATAGAAGACGATATTTAAATTTATGAAATATATTTTCCTCGCAATAATTCTTAGCGGAGTGCTCATTTTGGGCATGTTCGGCTTGCGGGGTCATAAGTTCAATGAAACGCCAGTCGAGATTNTTCCAGATATGGACCGACAAGACAGGATCAATGCTCAGAGCAGATCTGATTTTTTTGCTGATGGCGTTGGGTCCAGGAAACCTGTAAATGGAACGGTCCCTATCGGATTCAGTGTTCCTGAAGCGGCTGCGAATGAAGGGGATGCAATTGTTGATGGGTTTTCACTTAGCGGCTCTTACTTCAACTCAGGCCAGATGGGAGATTATTTTGGCGACGGAATGCCAGCTGAAATTAAAGNAGATAAAGACTTCCTTGTTCGTGGAAAACAAAGATATGGAATATATTGTGCGATTTGCCATGCCGATTCAGGAAACGGAAACGGTCCNGTCCGGTCTTTTGGCCCTAACGGAGGGCAGATCCCGATAGCTAATCTCCACGATGCTAAGTTCTCGGATCCATCAAATCAGGAATATCGACCTGATGGAGAAATTTTCAATATNATTACTATNGGGCGAGGANTNATGGGNGCCTATGGAGGAGCCATACCCGCGAAGGATAGATGGGCAATCATTGCTTATATGAGAGCTTTACAGAATGCAAAAATTACAGCGGCGAAGGAACAGGAGAATAAGACTGAAGAAGGCCAAACGGCTTCAACTGAATAAACTTAATTAACAAAGAACTAGAAATGTCCGATCATGGAGTAGCACTGACCGACCTTCCTCTTGAGGGGGAAAGGGTTGAGGTTTCAAAGTTCCAGAAGGTGATCAATATCGCTGGTCTGATCGGAGCTGTTACTTTACTGGCAAGTTTAATTATTTTGTTCTTTGGAAGCGGGCAATTGAGAGAGTCGTTTTCATATTCCTGGCTCTTTGCCTGTTACTATTTTTTCACTATTGCGGTAGGTGGGCTTTTCTGGGTTCTNTTGCATCATGTTTCCAATTCAGGATGGGGCATTGCCGTGAGAAGNGTCATGGAGCACTTGGCAAATATGCTACCGTTTTCCTTTGTCTTTTTTATACCGATACTCATTCTTCAAGAACCACGAGAGGCTCTTTATGAGTGGATGGAATTATTAAGGGTAGCCGAAGCGAACGGTNAAGAACCTGAGTACNTGCTAAAAAATAAAGCGCCATACCTGACCATGGGTTTTTTCTATTTTAGATTTTTTGCTTACGCTGTATCACTTTGTGGCATTGCGTGGCTGATGCGACATTGGTCCCTGAGCCAGGACAGGACGGGNGATGTGAAATATACATTTTTGGCTAGAAGATTCAGTGCAGGGTTCGTGCCCGTCTTTGCTATCTGTGCAACGTTCATGGCNTTTGATCTTTTGATGGGGCTTGANTGGACTTGGTTTTCTACCATGTGGGGTGTTTATATTTTTGCTGGATCAGCCCTCAGTTCGATGGCAGTGATCATTCTTACGATTACATTTTTGCGTAGCAAAGGCTCCCTGAGCAAAGTCGTTTCTATTGAACACTATCATATAATGGGTAAGCTGATGTTCGCATTCACTGTGTTTTGGGCTTATATCTCATTTAGCCAGTTCTTCCTGTATTGGTATGCTAAAATTACTGAGGAAACCAAGTTTTATATACTTCGAAACACTGAGGGTTGGCACTATGTCAGCCTCTTCCTTGTCTTTGGCCATTTTGTGATACCGTTTGTTTTCCTTCTTCGTCAGCAGGCCAAGAAAGATATGAGACAAATNTGTGCCGCTGCCTGCTGGGTCCTAATGGTTCACNTAATTGACATTTATTGGATCATTATTCCCGAGAGAGGGCCATCCATCACAGAAGGTGATAAGCTCATGATTCCTTATGGGATTTTAATTGATGTTCTTGCTTTCATTGCTGTTGGCAGTTGCATGATATGGATGTTCCTAAGGTCTATTGGCAAGTACAGCATTTATCCAACGAGGGATCCCAGACTTCTAGAATCAACAAGGCTAGTTAACTAAACCGAACATAGTAATTTGAATAACACCACAGACAGTTCACCACTCCAACGATTAGGCGTCTTCTTTTTAGGNTTGCTGTCGTTTGTGGCTTTTGGTGCCATTGCTTGGCTGGGCATCAAAGTCAGTGGCAGTGATAATGATTCNAATTATGCCAAACAGAGTCAGGATAGAATTGCCAAGGTCAAGGCAAGTAATGATGCGCAGGAGGGGGAAATCATTCCAACTGAATCAGACCTTCAAAAATTTGCTGATAGTTATTCAGANCAAAAACCGCGGGCGACCAAAAAGCCAGTCCCAGGAACTGAAGCATTCAATGAGTGGATGAAGAAGCAGGCAGCAGAGCAGCCCGTTACGNANCCACCAAAAACCGAACCTAATGANCNAAAACCCAAAGAAGAGGTTGCGGTTAAATTGACCATTAAGGCAGTAGGAAATCCGCCTGGCACAATGAAATTTGAAAATGCTGACCTTAGCGTTAAAGCTGGTTCTAAAGTAATACTAAGATTTGAGAATCCTGANGTCCTTCAGCATAANTTGGTTCTGGCAAAGATTGGTAAAAAAGAGGCTGTCGGAGCATTGGCAGATGCTATGCTCACTGACCCAGAAGCATTAAAAAAGCACTATGTGCCTGAATCCGATGATGTCATTGCCAGCACGAAGTTAGTGAATCCCGCTCAGTTCGAAGTCATCGAATTCACTGTTCCTGAAGAGCCTGGTGACTATCCATACATTTGTACTTTTCCCGGACATTGGAGATTAATGAATGGAATCCTAAAAGTAATTAAATGATAATTTTCAGTAGCAAATTAATTTAACTCAAATGCCAGAAGACAAAGAAGCACAAGAAGACATACAGCGCCGGGCTGCCATCGACAGGTCAGCTAGGTTTCCTGTGCTTTTCTTCATAACGAGTGCATCGGCTTGGCTAGCAGTTGCAGTGGTTCTTGGATTTGTTCAGCAGATGAAATTGCATTCACCTGNTTTTCTTGATAGCCCGTCATTATTCTTTTTGAATTACGGCCGTTCTNACCCCGCTTTCATGGGTGCATTGATTTATGGATGGGCCATTCAGGCAGGCATAGGAGTCGTAATCTGGTTAATGGCGAGACTCTGCAGGGCAGAAATTAAAAATGCTGTAACTCTCATAGTTGCCGGCCACTTTTGGAATATTGGAGTATTNATTGGTGTTCTTGGAATCCTGACAGGGAACGGCACATCAATAGAATGGCTCGCTTTCCCTAAAGCAGTCTGGCCAATACTCTTCGGAGCCTTTTCGCTGATAGTGATTTGGCTTATCACATTGTTTCATCGCAGGCAGAGCCGNGAAGTTTACATATCCGTTTGGTATATTCTTGGCGCATGTTTTTGGTTTCCCTGGATTTTTATAACAGCTAATTTATTCATCCATGTATTTCCGGGATCAGCTGTGGCTAAAGCGGCGACTAATGCTTGGTTCATTGGTACTATGATTTATTTGGTCTTTGCACCAATTGGGATTGCGACTGCATATTATCTGATTCCAAAAATACTTGGTAGGCCCGTCCATTCCTCACAACTTGGATTCTACGGTTTCTGGGGTCTTGCGGTGTTTGGAGGCTGGACAGGAATACAAAAATTCATGGGAGGACCGTTGCCCGCCTGGATGCCCGCAGTATCCGGGGCTTTTGTGATTTTCATGTTAATTCCGGTTCTCATCATCACGGTCAATCAGCTATTGACAGTGAAAGGGAATCAAGCANCGGCAGGTTCGAGTCCGGCCCTGCGGTTTACTTTCGCTGGGATTGTATTCTTTATTCTTTATTGTGTATTTGCTGCATTGAGCTCTTTTCTTTCGGTAGGAAAGTTGACCCAAGTTAGTTTCACTTCGTCTGGGACTCATATATTAGCTATTTTCGGTTTTTTCTCGATGACGATGTATGGGGCCATTTATTTTATAGTGCCCAGACTTACAGGAACAGAATGGCCAAGTCTGAAAAAAATAAATTCCCACTTTATCATATCAATATATGCAATGGGCACTCTAATGATCATGCACTATTTTGGAGGATTTTGGCAGTCCACNGCCTATGGNAAATTTGATGCACCTATGGAAAATGCGATATCAGCNGGAAAGCCTTACGCAATTGGAGCAGCTGTTGCTTGGGCTTTCATTGTATTTTCAACNATGGGTTTTCTTTTCAACTTAATTACTATTCTCTTGCGATCAGGCCGCCGTGAGATTGCATCTAAATTAGTTGGCTACCAAGATAGCTCAGGTTAATAAATTAATAGGTAATGAATTCATTAAGACCATTTCTTCTGGGTATAACAGCAACGTTTTTCGTTCCTTGGCTTTGTCTGATTGTCATTCCGTATAATAAAATGAAGGCGGAGCCCGTAGAATGGACTGATACTGAAACAGGAAAATTATTCACGTATCCCGCAGGTAAACCAAATATATTCAGGCAGGGCCAGATAGTTTACGCGCAGGAAGGTTGCGCCAATTGTCATACACAAATGATTCGTCCCACTTATATGGGTTTCGAGTCATGGAGACCTGACTTCGGAAAAGAGGGGACAATCGATTCGCCTATAAGGATAAGGGAGACCCGTGCAGGTGATTACGATGGTGAGCAATTTGCTTATCTCGGAATTCAAAGAATAGGTCCGGACCTTAGTAATGTGGGTTATCGTCATGATGAGAAGTGGCATCATGATCACTTATATGATCCTCAGTCCAAGAGAGGATTTTCCATGATGCCATCGTTCAGGCACNTATATATCAAGAGAAAAATTCAGGGGCAAAGATCAGAGCAATCCCTGTCCAGAGTTGAGTCTGACAATGCCGAAGACGATGAATATGAAGTCGTGCCAACAGAGAGAGCGAAGGCTTTGGTNGGATATTTAATGACACTTAAAAAGGACGACCCATTCTCTGGTAATTTAGGCGATGCATCTGAAAATAATGAAGGTGAGAGTAAAGCTAACTAGCAGAACAAATTAACCCAATGAGTGAGCAACNGGAAAATCGAGACTACGAACACAAACAGAGTGTTCGTGAATCCGCTTCTATTGCGAATCGTACAATTGAAGAAAATGCGATGCCCACAGAGGGAAACGAACCTTTTCCTGTTTGGCTATTGATTGTCTGNGTGGCTGTTTTAATCATTGGCGGAAGCTACGTGGGGGCAAATAGCGGAGGTTTTGAATTTTCAAATAATAATAAAAGCGGTTATGAGCCAGACGCCCCTGCTGGACTTTCCGGCAAGGCTCCTGAATTAAGTGAATTTGAAAAATACGTCCAAGGTGGTGAGGCTGTGTACAGGNCAGTTTGCAATGGTTGCCACCAGGCCACAGGAGCGGGTCAGGGACAAATTCCTCCATTAGTGGAATCCGAGTGGGTCAATGAAGGAACTGANCGCTTTGCNCAGATAATTTTGAACGGTCTTCGAGGGCCTATAACCGTTAACGGAGCCTCGTACGGAGCCCAAGAGATGCCTGCTCAAAAAGGAGCATTGAATGATAAACAAATTGCTCAGGTCATGACTTATGTGCGGTCAAAGTTTGGTAACATTAATGATTCTGTAGTTACCAAGGAAATGATTGAGGCCGCCAGACAAAAATTTGGCGACCGGCCAAGCCAGTACACGGCTGGAGAACTCTCACCTGAGGGAGCAATGATTCCGGGNGATCAGCCGGATTGGCTNTCTCCTGAAGAGCCTGAATCTGAACCTGGATCAGAAGCNGAANCNGAAGCTGAAGCTGAGGGGCAAGAATCAGCNCAAATTAATNCAGGGCCCAGAGNNCATGNACGGCTAAATTCTCAAAACACATAGATCCANTAAACTCTAATTATCCGTAAACAATATTAAACTCTAATTATCCGCAAACAATGGGATCAGGAACATCCACAGCAGAATCAGCGAACGGGCATGATCATGATGATCATCACCACGATCTCCCGTTCCTGAAGAAATATGTTTTTTCCACTGATCATAAAATCATTGGTTATCAGTACGCTNTCACCGCACTGATTTTTCTTTTNATTGGATTCTATCTGATGATGGTGATGCGGTGGAGCATTGCTCATCCGGACAAGCCGTTACCTGGGTTACTGGCTGCTTTTCTAGACGAATCCTGGCTATCGGATGAGGGTAGGGTNACNGGTGATCTTTACAACATGTTTGGTGCTATGCACGGGACCATCATGGTCTTTTTGGGNATTGTTCCTCTGGCCTTCGGTGCGTTCGGTAATTTTGTAACGCCGTTGCAGATTGGAGCTCCTGACATGGCTTTCCCGCGTCTTAATATGGCCAGTTACTGGTTNTATTTNCTTGGGGGAATAACCATGTTTGCCAGTTTCTTTATACCTTCNGGNGCAGCCGAAGCTGGGTGGACAATGTATTCGCCCATTGCAACGACAGCTCAGCTCGATGAACCAAATCTCTGGTACACGGGACAAACTTTCTGGTTAATTGGCATGGTCCTTCTGATATCCTCTTCTCTGCTGGGCGCGGTTAATTTTATTACTACGATCATTAATTTGAGGTGCCGTGGAATGACNTGGATGAGGTTGCCTTTCTTTGTATGGGCAATGCTGGTCACTGGTTTCCTTCTACTTCTCGCGTTCCCGCCCTTAGAAGTTGCCGCTCTCATGCAACTCATGGACCGTTTGGCTGGGGCCAGTTTCTTTATTCCTACTGGCCTTAATTTTACGGGAGCAGGAAGTACCGATGCCGGGTTATTGGATGTTGCCGGTGGAGGTTCCCCGCTCCTATATCAGCACCTTTTCTGGTTCTTGGCTCATCCTGAGGTGTATGTTTTAATTTTACCGGCAATAGCCATAGTTGGTGAAATTATTCCTGCTAATATTAGGAGGCCAATCTGGGGTTACAGATCGATGGTCTATGCNGTTATGGTNCTAGGTTTCCTTGCATTTATTGTATGGGCCCATCACATGTATTTGACTGGCATGGGAAATGTTGTTTCAACTTTTTTCCAGGCAACGACGGTCATAATCTCAATACCGTCAGTCATTTTGCTCACGTGTTTGTTTATTTCGCTTTGGGGCGGATCTATTCGATTCACAGTGCCCATGCTGTGGGCTTTGGCCTTTCTTCCAATGTTTGGTTTTGGCGGTCTAACCGGATTGCCTCTGGCATTTAACTTTATCGACCTTCACTTGCACGATACATACTATGTAATCGGACATTTCCACTATGTGGTGGCACCTGGCACGATATTCGGTCTTTTTGCTGGGATATATTATTGGTTTCCAAAGGCAACTGGTAGAATGATGGGTACTAAATTGGGTCATATGCACTTCTGGCCTTCATTAGTTGCTATGAATGGAATATTCCTTCCAATGATGATCCAGGGCATGTCTGGATTTCATAGGCGTTGGTACGATGGAGGTATTAATTATGAGCAGATTGCGAGTCAGCTCCTCTGTAAACAGGATTCCATCTTTGCGAAAATNCTCAGTATCGTACCAGGCATAGAATCTGGAAAGGACATCGAAATGATAGATCTAAATCATGTCATGACTTTTTCTGTATGGATTCTTCTGATAGGCCAGTTTCCGTTTATATTTAATTTTATTTATAGCATTTTTAAAGGGAAGAAAATTGATACAGATAACCCCTGGAAAGCGACTACTCTGGAATGGTCGGCGCCTAACAGGCCCGGTCATGGAAACTTTATCAGCGAGCCATTCGCTTATCGTGGCCCTTACGAATACAGCGTTCCTGGTCATGAGGCGGACTATACACCACAGTTTGAGAGAGGTACTGATGGTGTGATTTTAGGGGAAGAAGAACCCAAAAACGAAGAATGAGACTAGTCACTGATCTTATTAGTTTAACGTTAGCTCAATCATAATATGGAAATTCCGTTCGAAGTTAAACCTAGACCTGATACTGGACTCTGGAACGCAAAGGTTGGTATTTGGCTCTTTCTCGCCTCTGAGGTTATGCTCTTTGGAGGCCTGTTTTCCGGATATCTGTTCCTCCGTCTAGGTTCACTCGGCGAACCTGATTATTTTTGGCCAGAGGGTGTGCTAAGTGTTGGGTTTGGTTTTGTGAACACCATCATTCTGATCCTTTCTTCAGTATTTGTTGTGGTTGCGTGGTTGCAGCTGAAATTGCGGAATTTTAAGAAATTCCAGTTTTGGATGATACTGGTTGTTCTTTGTGCGGCGGTTTTCCTTGTTAATAAAGGGTTTGAATACGCAAAAAAATTCAAACATTACGGCATCAAATTGTCTGATAATTCCATTGTGGAGGGGCNCGGTATTGATGATACGATCCGTTATGAAGGCATCAAAGAATTGACAATTGATGTGGCTCGATTCAATGGACAATTTCTTGAGAATGTGTATGGGGACACACCGAAATTTCGTGAAGTGCTTTCAGTCAATGCAGAAGGCAAGCCGGTACTTGGAGAGCTAATCAAACTGAATGTAAAAGAGGTTGAAAAAATAGAAGACCGGATAAATGAAAAGCTCCGTGAAGAACATCTCGCCTCAAATGAAGAGCAAAAAGCCAAAGATCCTGACTTTAAAGCTATCCGTTGGTTGCCAGCGATGGGGATNAAGCAGATTTCACTCATTGCTGACGAAGAGTTTTCCATTCAAATTAGCCGCAAAAAACTACGCAAATCATTTACTGATTCTGTGAAGTTCAGGGACCAGACTTCTCTGAAGGGCACGATTTCCAAATTGACTCCCGGCTTATACCTTGAANCCGTTGACCGGATCGATTTACGTGCCACTGATTCTGATAGCCCTGAGAGTGAAACTTTGGTATGGAAATATCTGGGACAGGAATCCTTGCTGAAAGACCACCAAAGCGATGGAGAAGGTAAGNACCATGCCGATACCGGTTTCAGTGAAGAGGATCAGAAAGCCAAAGATGACAGTAATCCTCATGACCCCAAGAAGGAAGCCGAGATGGCCAAAAAGATTTTTCTTGGAGCTAGGCAAGATGTGCTGGATGAAGCAAAAGAGAAAAATACAGAAGCAGATTTTGAAGAAACTCTCAACCATTCGGTATTAAAATGGAAGGACAGTGAGGATGAAGTTCATGCTAGCCATGCACCTATCCTGGTGCCATGGGAAGATGTTAAGCTTTATTCAAATTTCACACCTAAATGGAACACGTTTTATGCAATCTATTTTACACTCACAGGATTGCACGGGCTTCACGTGTTATTGGGCGCTTTGGTATTGTTATACTTTGCGGTGTTTGGAAAGAAATTATTTGATAAGGATCCTGAACACATGGCCAACAGGGTAGAGGTAGGCGGACTCTTTTGGCACTTTGTGGATCTGGTTTGGATTTTCCTTTTCCCAATCCTTTATTTGATGTAAATGACTGAATTCACCGCCAATAAAAAATTGAATTAATAAGACAATGGCTGATACCCCTGAAGAGATTCAAAAACATATGAAGGCTTACTGGAGAGTCGGCTGGATACTCTTAGCATGTACTGTCCTAACTGTTGTGGTCGCAGAAATTACTCCAAGCATCACTATTGGATTGGGTATTGCTGCAGGGAAGGCTGGTTTGGTAGCTTTAATTTTCATGCACCTTAATAGCGAAAAGTCCCTAATTTATCAGGTCTTGGTATACACATGCTTTTTCGCATTAGGCCTTTTGTTCCTTACTATTCTTCATCTTTATGATCCACTCGTTGCCCGCTAATTAATAAGATTTGAAATGTCCTTAAAGAAATTCCATATACTTTTCATCAGCCTATCAACACTATGTTTGGTAGGGTTTGGCATTTTTTGTATTTTAGCAGAAGGTCTATTTGGTGATTTGGAGTCTCTGAAGAAAGTCTGTGGTGTTAGTAGTATATTTCTCGGGATCATTACATCTATTTACGGGGTGTGGTTTTACCGTAATAAAATTAAACATTTTGATGTTGTATAGATACCTATTAGAGAAATGATAAACCTTACTTTTACAATCTTATCCTGTGTGACCTGCATGAGTGGCCAGGGCGAATCTGTGACCACTGCAGCGGGAATGGCTATCCTCTTTATGCTGATTGTTTTGGCAGGTGTTTTTGTTGGGATTTTTAAATTTATGAGATACTTGTCCAAGTGCGAGCGCAAGGCTGTAAAGAAGTGACAAAGAAATGAAGTTTTGAAATATGAGCATACAAATTCTAGGATTAATTAACGAACTCATAGGGCTTCCAGAGTTAGCTTCTGAGCATGGTAGTATGGTTGATCATATGCTGGAGATGGTTCATTGGCTCATGGCAGTTCTTCTGATAGGATGGTCAGCGTTTTTTGTTTATTGCCTCATAAGGTTTCGGCGCAAAAAGAATCCCAAGGCCAATTATGTTGGAGTAAAGGGTCATGCGTCAACGCATGTAGAGATTGCTGTTGTAGCTGTTGAAGCAATACTTCTACTTGGATTTGCGTTTCCGCTGTGGGCAGTACGCAGTACTGAGTACCCGACAGGAGATGATGTGGTCAGGGTCCGTGCCGTTGGAGAACAATTCAAATGGACAATGCATTACCCTGGCCCTGACGGTACATTTGGAATGTCAAAACCTGAACTCATCAGTGGAGATAATCCACTCGGGCGAGATCCGGAAGATCCTAACGGGAAAGATGATTTTGTTTACACGGAACTGGTGCTGGCAAAGGACAGAGAATGTATAGTTACAGTCACTTCGAAGGACGTTATCCATAGCCTTTCTCTTCATTCTATGCGGATGGCGCAGGACGCAATCCCGGGAACTGTTGCTGACATGTGGTTTAAGCCAATTAAAACAGGAAGATGGGAAACAGTGTGTGCGCAATTGTGTGGTGCAGGTCATTCAGGAATGGTCGGATACATGGAAGTTAAATCACAAGATGATTTTGATGCTTGGTACAAGGAGAATACGCCTGCTGTGACTCAGAGTCCGGCCGAAGGTTCAGATTCGAAATCAGAGTAAATACTGGCTACATAGCAAGTTTGTGGCTAATTGGTTGATTGTTTATAGGAAATTTTTCTCACCTTATTTTTGAGGGGGCGTTGGACTAAGTGATTTGAAAGCTTATTCTATAATAAGAAAAAATCGTGGAAGGGAGCAATATGACAGAATCATCAACTATTGCTGAACGCCGTTTTACCAGGAGCGACATTTTATTGCTCACTAAGGCACGGTTGAGTTTACTTGTTATTGTAACGACTATTTTCGGGTACTTGCTTGCCGTTAAATCAACAGGTTCCGCTATAGGGTGGTGGGGCCTCATTCATACAGTTATAGGTAGCGCATTTGCCGCTGCGGCCGCCTCAGTTTTCAATCAATTAATGGAAATTGATATTGATGCAAGGATGGCGAGAACTGCTGACAGACCACTTCCAGCAAAAAAGATTCAACCGGCTGTCGCATTTATTATTGGCTGGATATTTGCTGCATGTGGGATTGTCCATCTCGGAGTAAAAGTGGATCCGCGAGCTTCGGCTTTTGCTGCTACTACCCTGTTTATTTATATGTTCATATATACTCCGATGAAGCGAAGGAGTGGTTTTAACACAATAATAGGGGCAATTTCAGGGGCCCTTCCTCCACTCATAGGCTGGACAGCTGCCGGAGGTGAAATTTTAAAGGTAGAACCTTGGTTTCTTTTTGGGCTTTTGTTCTTGTGGCAACTTCCGCATTTTGTGGCGATTAACTGGATGTATCGTAAAGAGTATGAGGATGCCGGATTTATGATGTGGTCCAACGGGGATGAGAGTGGATCAAGGACATCTTTTCTCGGAGTCTTCTTCAGTATATTATTGATATTGCTTTTAATGACACCATTGCTTTTCACTTTTGTAAAAACATGGGCAGTCATAGCGATGATATTAGCATCGGGAGTGATGTTCAAATATGCTGTTGTTTTTAGTAAAAGTAGATTAAGGCAGGATGCCAGAAGGTTATTTCTTTATACTCTTATTTTCTTGCCGGTGGCCCTGATCCTTTCTTTTCTGGGATGGAATTCGCAGAATTAATAAAATTCGAGAGAATTGAATCTTGTGGTATATGAAATACGTATAATTTGATCTAATCAAAGGAACAAATACCATCCAGACAATTAAAGAATGAACAATAAATCTAAGACAGTCTGGGCATTAATTATAATAATGCTTTTGGGGATTGTGGTCTATTATAGCTGGTTGGAAACGCTCCAGCGTCAGTCCAAAGGAGGAAAACCTCCTATGCTCCGGCCCGTGGACCGTTTCCGATCAGATGGGCACAAAGGCCAGCAAGTCGAACTTTTTGCATCTGAAGATATTCTGTCTCTGGTAGGTTACTTCTACGCGGGCGACGAAGTTGAAGCTTTGGCAGTTTGTCGGCGAATTCAAGCCATGAGAAAAGAGTTTCCAGAAAATATCAAATTCCAACTGATTGGTTTTTCAATGGATCCAAAACTGGACAACCCTGAAGCTTTAGTTCAGTTCGCTACTAAGCATGGGTTCACTTCAGATGAATGGGTATTTGTGAGTGGTGATCGGGAACGAGTGCGCAATTACATGAATAAGTTTTTTCGATACCCGGGACACAAGAAGCCAGACAAGTATCGTGAATCTTCAACAGATCTTTATGCTAGAGAATTAAGAATTTCTTTAGTCTTTAAAGGGTCAGGTGATGAGAAGGCAGTCATCAGGGGAGTGTACTGGGATGGTGTCAGGAAAGGTGAGGTTCGAAACGACAAGGCCTCCGGGAAGGATATAGAATTTATTATTCAGAATGAGATGTTAAAGGAACAATTAAAGAAAAATGAATAGAGAAACCAAAATAATTTATTCTTTTGTTGTGATTGCTCTGTTGATAGTTGGGGCATTTATTTTTCTATGGACTCTTAAAATAAACCAAATGAATCAAGTGAAGTTGCGTTCAAACGAAAATGTTGAGCGGATTGTGGACCGAGACATCAGCACGACTGATGCTGACGAAGTTACCCGGAACTTTTTTGATCTTAAGGGAAAGGTTTGGCTGATCAGTCATGTCTTTACTCGTTGCCCGGGCCAATGTGCCGGGGTCTGTGCGGTGCTCAATGATTTACGTGAAGAGGTAAGTGATAAAGAACTCTTACACCTTGTTTCTGTAAGCCTTGATCCGGCTCATGATAAGCCTTCTCACTTAAAAGTATTTTCAGAGAAGCATGAATTAGCATCGAAGGATTGGTGGTTCTTGACTGGAGATCCAGAGCCGTTGAATAGGTACATGATGGAGGTTTTCTCTCTCTCGGCTCAGGAAAAGAGTGAAGAGCAACGGAGCAGTCCGGATGATTTATTTGCTCACCGTCCAATGGTGGTTCTAGTCGATCATAATCTCAAGATCCGTGGATGGTATGATCCATTTGATGAAAGGGGTAATAAGTCTTTGCGGAAAAATTTATTTTCGGCTATTAATGATATGAAGTCTTCCAAAGGATCCTAATATTCCCGCTATGACAGTTCAGGACCTTCCGGTCGTTAATGCTACACTCAATGCCATTGCTACATCTTTTATAGTGAGTGGCATAATTCTCATAAAAAAAGGAAACAAGAGAGCGCACGCTGTCTGCATGATTACAGCACTGGTTGTTTCTGCTGTTTTTTTGACCTGTTACCTGATTTACCACTATTCTTACCCAACCAATAAATTCGCTCACGAAGGATGGCCGAAGACAGTATATTTTATTATTCTTTTCACGCATATTCCACTTGCGGCCCTGTCCTTGCCTCTGATCATTCTTACAGTGATTCCCGCAATCCGAAGAAAGTTTGAAAAGCATAAAAGATTTGCAAAGTGGACTTATCCCGTCTGGCTTTATGTTTCTGTCACGGGGGTCCTTGTTTATCTTATGCTCTATGTATGGTTCCCGGCACCGTGAATCCAGTGATCAGAATCTTGTAACCAGAGCCTAATTAAATCATAATGAATCTTGTTATGCGTTATTATTTCACCATAATTTCAATTCTGTTTTTTGTGTCTTCGGTGGCCTTTGCAGATCTCCAATTTGATCATAAAGAAATCGAAATTAAGGCAAAAGCATCTGATGAAGTAGTTACTTTTCTGTTTCCATTTAAAAATGTGGGGAAAGAGTCAGTGTCAATCATGGACGTGAATCTTACCTGTTCTTGTTTGAGTGCCAAGACTAACAGGGAGTCCTATGGGTCTGGAGAGGAGGGGCATCTTGAGGCTGTTTTCTCAATAGGTAGCTTCACAGGAATTCAACGTAAATCGATGACTGTGATCAGTCGGAGCAAAGATGGCGAGCAGGTCAGAGATTCTCTTTTGGCTATTCTAACTATACCTGATGTGGTTACGATTGAACCTGAGCTGATTAAATGGAAAGTGGGAGAGGACCCATCAGCCAAAACTTTTACTTTAAAGGTCCCACATGTGGACCCAATAAAAATCACAAACGTTAGTAGCACTAGGGAAGGTTTTGATGTTTCTGTATTAACAAAAAAAGAGGGAAGAGAGTATCAGATAACAATAAAACCTCAGAACACATCAAAGCCAATGCTTGGAATGCTTAAGATCGAAACTGATTCAAAATTAAAGAAACATTCCAGAAAACTTGCATTTTTTAGTATTGCGAGAAAAAGAAGGTAGTGACAACCGTTAAGCAGTTAGGGATTATTATACTCCTCTCTTTTGGAGTTGCATTTCTGATATATAAGTGGCACCCCAAGAGTCCAGCTCTTTATCTTGTGGCCGGGCAGCTCAGGCCCGATGAGGTGACTCTAAACCAAGTTCTTAAATTAGAGAAAGAAGGGGGCGTTGTTTGGATTGATGCTCGGAAAGGATTGGACTATCAGAAGGGGCACGTGGAAGGGGCGTTTTTGTTGAATGAACAGGAGGATTTCTTTGCGTTACTCGAACCGATATGGGCTAAGCTACAAAACTTATCTGATCTTCCTTTTGTTGTTTATTGTGGATCCGAGTCCTGTGTCGCTAGCAGGAAAGTAGCTGATAAACTTCGTGACTCGGTTGGGATCGCTGAAGTTTATATACTTAGCGGGGGTGATGAAGTTCTTCGTAAGTCCGGCCTTATCAATTAATTGAGAATTACCCAGTGGATGTCACTGTCGACGGTTGGTTTTGACCGGATCTCCATGTTTTCTGCACAATTTCAGTTATTTCTATGAATTCGTCCCCGTCTTCGGTTTTGATCCATTTGAGTCTTACAATAGGAAAATATTCTTCTCCCCATTCAAATTGCTTTTCAGAAAATTCAGCTATTTTGGAATCCCTTGCAGCAAAAACAAATGCCTCTTCTCCATGGATAGGGGGTTGAATTCTAAAGCATATTTTTGATCCTATTTGAGGGATTCCTGAGCCAAAAAAATGTGCCCTTTCCAGTTTTGTATAGAAAGTCATTTCTTCTAGTTGGAAATTTTGAAGAAAATTTCCTAATAAATTTTCATTAAACTGTATAAAAGATGACCAACTGACCTTCCAGCCTGATTCCGTGTTCTCTAAATAGACAGGGAAAGGTTCATTCTGCTGTTTAGTAGTTACTTGAAAGATTCTAAAATAAGAATCTCCACTAGATAAGGCAGTGTTTTCTGTGTTTGATACTATCTCTGCTTCTTCAATGGTTATCGGGTTTTCTTTATAGTATTCAATGATTTTAGGCAGTAACTTTTCAGAATTCAGGATGTGACGAGTCCTTTCATTCAGGTTAGATGCCTTAAGGAATTTTTCTAGAGTGAGATGAGCGGCATCAATTTGAATGATGGGAGTGACTGTGTTTTCTTTTCCGATTATATCAGAATCTTCCTGATCAGTTTCATCTTTATTAGGAAGAGTAGCATTGGCGATATCTCCAGTCCCGGTAGGATTATCGACTATTTCTTTAGGGGGATCTTGTTGAATATTTCCCTCAGGTCCTTTCCATAGGTTAATGGCATAGATGGCTGAGGCAATAATCAGGGATATGGACGTTATAAATATTAACTTATTTGTGGTTTTCTTTTTCCGGTAAGGTTTTGGAATAGGATTCAGATCAACGTCTGTGTCTCTGTCTGCGCTAAGAACATCATCTAAGCTTTCACGCGCTGATGCATGCGTATGTTTTTTCTGGGGAGATTTTTTTTTCCTTATTAGTTCGTTCGGATTGTGATTATCCAAAAAAGATTTACCAATGTTGAGTGGAGTGTTTTGCTCTGTAGTGGGGGCTTTGATTTTTGATTTGCAACTGGGGCATGGGCCTTCGATTCCAATGAGCTTGGATGTGATTTTAAGTTTCGCATTGCATTTTGGGCAATGGAAGGTGATTGCACTATCACGAGTTAGTTGCATGACGGAAATATCCTTTTTTAATCTTACTAAATATTTAAATATTATAAAAGATTAAGCAATACAAAATATTCTGCTCAGACCCCTATAATTTAAGCGGAAAACGATTATGCGAGTATTAAATTATAAGGAATACACCGTATAACTAAGACTTTATTCCTAATCCCCAGTGCAAGAGCTTTTCTGAATCATTCCAGATATTACTGGAATTGCTGCCGAGGATAACCACTATTATTTCTTTATGTCCATTCTTCCCTGAGCTGATCAGACACTTTCCACTGGCATTCGTGTACCCTGTCTTTAGTCCGTTACAGTATTTAGAGCGGTGAAGGAGTTTGTTAGTGTTATTGAATGTGGTTTTTTTTCCATTCGCAAAACGGAAAGGGAGTCTTTTGATGCGAGTGATGGACCTAATGGTTCTGTGGTAGTAAGCGGCCCTAGCTAATATTCCTATGTCTCTTGCAGTTGAATATTGGCCCGTTGCTGTGAGGCCATGAGGATTTTTGAAATTCGAGTTATTCATTCCTAACCGTCTAGCTTTAGCATTCATTGCATGTGCAAATGCTTCCTGCGAACCAGAATGATTTCTAGCAAGGCAACGAGCTACATCATTTCCGCTACGGACCAGTAGGGCTGCTATGAGATCAGATTTTCTGTATGTCTGTCCAGATTGAATGTAGATCTTTGATGGTTCTACCCATGTATCACTTTTAGAAACTGTGACACTTTCATTCATGTGTCCTTTTTCCAGAGATAAAAGTGCTGTTAGTAATTTTTGAGTGCTTGCTACTGGCCGCTTCTCATCAGCGCGTTTTGCATATAGGGCTTTACCTGTTCTGGCATCAATTACAATAGCGGCTTTACCTATGATTCTGGGCGGAGGAGTACTTGGTCGTGTAACTCTAAGTGCATTCGCGGCACTTCTGTTAGCGGCAAATATTGATTTGCCTGGCGATTTGCTTGACTGAGCGAGAACGGAGGTTGCCGAGATAAGCGATAGGAATATTGATAATCTTACTAAATTTCCGAGAAGGTGCACTGATGATATAGAGTCTTTTTTGGTTATAAGTTGTGGTTATTCCGAATGGCTACTTGTCGGGTTTAAGTTTGAATGTGAATTGATTTCCAATGTAATCGAGTAAAATACTTAACATAAGTTGAATTTCATATAACCTTGAATAATAACTAAAACAAAAAAAACCTTGCAGAAAGTATAAATTTCAGATACTGTTCTAAAGAACACTGTTCTTATGCTTACTGATAGACAACAGCAACTGCTCGAATTTCTAAGAGAATACCATTCCAGTCATGGGCTAATGCCGTCCACGCGAGAAATCCAAAACCATTTTGGCTTTGCCAGTCAAACCGCGGCCGTTAGCCATTTGCGTGCATTGGAAAAGAAGGGTGTCATTCAGAGAGTAGCAGGTAAGGCCAGGGCCCTGATTTTTCCTGAACAACTGGAAAGGGAGGAGATTGTTGATATCCCCATCTATGGACACATTGCCGCAGGAATGGCATCGGAAACAGAACAGGAGCAGGAAGGATGTGTGTCGATTGATGTTACGTCACTTGGGGTTCCGCGTAATGCTAAAACTTTTGCTCTTAAGGTCAGAGGTGACTCAATGATTGATGCTCATATACTCTCCGGCGATTGCGTGATACTGGAATTACGTGAGCCAAGAAGAGGTGATGTTGTTGCAGCACTGATTGATGGTGAAACAACGCTGAAGCGATATGTTATAAATGATGGCTTACCTTATTTGCAAGCGGAGAATGAAATGTATCCTGATTTGATTCCAGTCAGAGAGCTTGTCATTCAGGGGGTCATGGTAGCTCTGTTGCGACAGGGTGAAGGAAAAGTTGCTTAATTTTCTTGTTAAAATAGTTCAGACTTTGATAATGGCCTTGCGTTTTTTCTTTGCCGGAGCCGGTGTTACAAGTGCAGCTGAGATGATCCCGCTGATGAATCCAAAGAAGTGGCCGTGCCAAGAAATGCCATTCTTCTGGTAGAGTAATGTGAGTATGAGTGCTCCATAAAATATGGTGGCAATTAATGCGACTAGGCACCACTTAATACTTCTGGAAAACCATGCCTGCATGAGGAGAAACCCAAGATAACTGAAAATTAGTATACTTGAACCAACATGAACGGTACCTTCTTTTGCAAAGGTCCATATGCCCATTCCGGAAATGATGGTGGATAATATGCTGGTAAAAATAAAACGTCCACGGCCACTCAATAATACGAGCCCTCCGAGAGCTAAGAATGGTAGGGTGTTTCCTATCAGATGCTGGTAATTTACGTGCAGAAAAGGGGCTGCGAATATTCCCAGAATACCTTCCAATTCCTTTGCTTTGATGCCGTAATTTAATGTGAAACTCCAGTCAGGTATGTTTTGATCAATGGTTGTGATGATCCAGAAAATAATTACAATACTGAATAATAAAAGAGAGTTATCGAAGAATGGGTTACGTTTTGTTTTTCCCATGAGGTTACAATGATACGAAAACCTATGTTCTTAAACATAAAAAATGGTCATCACTAGATTTGCACCTAGCCCAACAGGCCGTTTGCACATGGGGCATGCTTACTCTGCTCTGTTTGCGTCCTCTTTAGCTGCTGATGAGGGGGGTAAATTTTTGCTTAGAATCGAAGATATTGATACGAGCCGCTGCAGGGAGGAATACACTGAAGGGATTTATGAGGATCTTGAGTGGTTGGGGATCCGTTGGAAATCTGATGTTTTAATTCAATCGAACAGATTCGATGCATATAGGAAATCAATAAATCTACTCCGTGAGATGGGAGTATTGTACCCGTGCTTCTGCAGTCGGAAGAAGATCGAGGCAGAACAATCCGATGCGGGGCTTGCTCCTCATGGATCAGGTTTACCGAAGTATTCTGGTCACTGTCGCAAAATAGGATCTAAGACTAGAAGAGATAGAATTGCTCAAGGAGATCCTCATTCATGGAGACTTGACTGTTCTGCGGCATTTTCTATTACCGGTAAGTTGATGTGGTTTGACCGGTTAGCTGGTGAAATTATTGTGGACCCTTCAATTTTGGGTGATGTTATCATCTCAAGAAAAGATATAGCTACGAGTTATCATTTAGCTGTCACTTTGGATGATGCGGAACAGGGTGTCACTTTGATTTCTCGTGGTCAGGACTTGATGGAGTCTACTCACGTTCACCGGCTATTACAGTGTCTTTTGCAACTTCCTGTTCCACATTGGTATCACCATGAACTGATCAAAGATGAAGAAGGTAGGCGGTTCTCTAAGCGTGCCGGTAGTCTGACGTTGAAAGAAATGAGGGATTCTGGTATTAGGCCTGAGGATTTGAGGAAGGAATTAGGATTTTAAATTTCTCTTAATTCACCTTTTCTTTGCTAACTTTTGTTTAGAAGCTAAGATCACATTTCTGAAATATTATGATAGAAGATATTAAAATAACGATGAGGACGGATAAAGGGAACTTATCCATTACAATTAATGCGGCTGATACCCCAATAACCGCAGCTAGTTTTTTGAACCTTGCTTCTCGTGGATATTATGATGGGATTATTTTCCATCGAGTAATACCAAATTTCATGATCCAGGGAGGTGATCCGACTGGCACAGGCTCTGGAGGTCCTGGTTATCAGTTTGAGGATGAATGTTCAAGTTCTCTCAGGCATGATAAACCTGGGATTCTTTCAATGGCTAATGCCGGCCCAGGAACTAATGGCAGTCAATTTTTCATTACTCATGGACCCCAACCTCATCTGGATGGGAAGCATACTGTTTTTGGTTATGTGACTGAGGGGCAGGACATCGTAGATTCCATTGAACAAGGGGATTCTATTTTAGCAATCGATGTGCATGATTCGACTGAGGCGCTATTTTCTCAGGAATCATCTAGGATTGAAGAATGGAATAAGGCACTTGATTGAATTTTTGATGGCTGTGGAGCGCCATATTATCTGTAAGCCTGATGCTGTGCCGGAGGGTCAGGGCAAAGCTTTTACCGTGAATGGTATGAGTGTTGCGGTGTTTAATGTGGAAGGTGAGTTTTTTGCTTTAGAGGACAGGTGCAGCCATATAAATGTTCCTATTTCTGACGGATATGTTCATAAGAGAGAACTTTGTGTTGCTTGTCCATGGCACGGAGCGGAATTCGATTTAAGGACGGGTAAAGTATTGACCCCTCCGGCATGCGAGAACATTAATGCCTATCCGGTTTTTGTTAAGGAAGGGAATGTGGTTCTCGAAGTGGGAGAATAATAGCTCTTTTTCTACTGTTCTGAGGGTTCGGATTTTGGCAGGACAAATTTCAATGTCATTCCCTGCACGGCAATACTGAATATGACAACGACATAAGTGGCAGTCAGTAGTAGATCCCTTTCAGGGCCTTTAGGTATTGAAAGGGCAAGGGCCAGAGAAATTCCCCCGCGAAGGCCTCCCCAGGTAAGAGCTCGGATGACTCCTTTACTGAAGGATCTTCGTTTTTTAAGTAGGAAAACAGGCAATGAAACAGCGAACATTCTAGTAGATAGGATGAGTGGAATAGCGATGATTCCGAAGACAAGGAAAAGGAAATTGAACTCTAGAGCTAAAATTTCCAGTCCGATGATTAGAAATAAGATAGCATTAAGTATTTCGTCGATCAGTTCCCAGAACGAGTCTAAATGTTCTTCTGTTTTTGGTGACATTGCCAGTAGCCGCCCTTGATTTCCTATCAT
The DNA here is from genome assembly GCA_002708885.1 of Verrucomicrobiales bacterium. Taxonomy (GTDB): domain Bacteria; phylum Verrucomicrobiota; class Verrucomicrobiia; order Verrucomicrobiales; family DEV007; genus EC70. Next base: position 53,915 of record PAPL01000074.1, read on the forward strand.
AAGGCCCGCAACGACCATCGCTAACGGGCCCGAAGTGTGTAGATGCTGTGCCAGTGCATATCCTCCAGTCACAAGGGCCAACGTTATGAGGATTTCTACTTGGTACTGATCAATGTTTTTCAGCATCGAGAAAGCGATCAGGCCCAGAATGAAACCTAAGCCCAGTCCTCCAAACACTTCAAAGAGGAACAATTTTGTTATTTCGGAACCGTTTGGGTTCATGTCGCCAGTGATAATTCCGAGGATACTGATAAAGACAACGACTCCTACTCCATCGTTGAAAAGGGATTCGCCTGTTATTTTCGTTTCAAGTGATTTCGGTGCACCTGCTTTTTTTAGGATGCCTAGAACAGCCACGGGATCGGTCGGAGAAATCGGTGCCCCAAATAAAAGGCAATATAAATAGCTTATCTCAAAATTTAATGTTTTAAGTATCAGGTAGCTGGCACTGCCTACGACGAAAGTTGAGATAATGACTCCGAAAGTGGCAAGAATTGCAATTAGCCAACGCTCTTTCGATAGGTCTTGTAATTTTACATGTAGTGCTCCCGCAAAGAGCAGATAGCTGAGCATGATACTGAGTAAGGTCTCATCGAGCTCCACATTTTCGACAAAATTCTTAGCATATTCAGAGAACTCAGGTTTGAACTGTCCCACAATAATGATGGCTAAGGAGAAGAGTAAACCAAGCAACATTAAACCGATGGTTGTCGGCAGCTTAATGTATCGATAATTGAGGTAACCAAAAATGGCGGCTAGTGATATTAAGACTGCAATAATGTCAAAGGGTTGCATATTATTAATGGATTAATCATTTTATTTCTAAATGCAGATTTGCTGTGGTCAAGTCTGAGCCTCTTATGTAGTAACATTTTTGCCTCGAGTTTTTCCGATAATGAGCCAGTATTAATTATGACAGAACGTTATCAGTTTCATGAAAAAATAGGTCAGGGTGGCTTGGGGGAGGTGTACAGAGCAACTGACCTCCAATTGAAGAGAGAGGTTGCGATTAAGCGCCTAGTGCCTCTGACTGATGAAGAAACTGCCAAATCGTACGGCGGAGTCTCGTCTTCGAACTTGTTGAGTGAAGCCACAACGTTATCAGCTCTTCAGCATCCAAATATTGTCACCGTTTATGATGTTGGGATGGATTCGGATGGCTGTTTTGTTGTGATGGAATTGTTAAGGGGTGAGAATTTTGAAAAGACTGTCGAGAGAGGTGCGCTTAATGAAAAGGATTTCCAAAGGTTTGTTTTACAGACGATGGAGGGTTTAGTGGCAGCTCATCATGCGGGCATTGTTCATAGGGATCTAAAGCCAAGTAATTTAATGGTCAATTGGTTGCCTAGCGGAAAATTTCAAATCAAGATTCTCGATTTTGGGTTAGCTAAGTTTTCCAATCAGCCAACAGTTCAAACCACAGACCATGGTGATGGTATCTTAGGCTCAATCTATTTCATGGCACCCGAACAGTTTGAAAGGGTTGAATTGGATGAGAGGACAGACCTGTATTCCATGGGAGCCATTTATCACTATTGCCTGACTGGTAAGTATCCTTTTAATGGTTCAAATGGACCAGAAGTAATGGCGGCTCATCTTCAGAGCAGGGTGAAACCAATCGGAGAAATTAGAACAGATCTCCCTGATTGGATGAGTGATTGGATAATGTGGTTAATTAATAGGAATCCTAAGAACAGACCACAGACCTCTAGGCAGGCTTTGGATATGTTTAACAAGCAGTTGCAGGCAAATGCAATTTCTGAAGATAAGGCTCCGGTGTCGCCATCGATTGTTCCTCAAAAAAAATTAGCTGTGAATCCATCTCAGGGAATTGCGTCAGCTCCAGTGATTTCTGAAAATTCTATCACGCAACCGTCGGTCCCCTTGGAGCATTCTAATGTGCATTTGCAGGGCACAGAAAATCTGGAACGACCTGATCCCGATTTAGAGGGAGATGAGAGAAAAAAACTTCCGGTACCTTTATGGGTTCTCATTACTGTCCCAATTTTCCTGATAATGCTTTTGTTTATAGTTATAGAAAGGTCAGGGAAAAAGAAAATATTGGATCAGCGGAATGCTTTGATTCTTTCTTTGAATGAAGCGGAGGATCCGGAAGGTAATAGAACAATCGTCCAGGAATTTATTACTTTTATGAAGGCCCAGCCGGACACGGAAAAGGGTCGAAACAATTTAAGTGCGGCCATCACTACCCTAATGAGATTGAGGGGAGATGAAGTTGATTCAGAAATAGTGAGCCAATTATCAGCTCTTTCTGGGGGCGAGGTCAGGATCAAGGCAGGTCTCATTGGAGTCATCACTGATCGAGGCTATGCTGATGGGGTCCCGGTGCTAATGAAACAGATCGAGGATGAAAATTCTGATGTTTCTGATGCTGCAATATACGCAGTCGGAGAACTTGGTGATGAGAGTAGTCTTACCGCATTACTTTCAGAATTAGAAACATCGGCTGGGAAAAAAGGAGATGCTCTTGAGAGTTCTATAGTGAGAATTTCACTAAAGAATCCAGATATTGAAAATAGGAATAAGGAGATTCGACGTGTACTAATAGAGGAGGGACCTATCGAAGAGCACCGGCAAAGAATATTAAGAATACTAGGGTATCTAGGTGGCAAGAGTGCTTGGGATGATCTTAAAATAATTCTGAACGGTGATGACCAGGAAGCTAGGAAAGCAGTTCTTCAGAGCTTGGGATCATGGCCTAATGGCGATCCTCTGGAGACTCTTAATAATTTAATCAAAAACGAAAATGATAATATTATCAGGGCAATGGCTCTTAGAGCCTATACGCCTTTGCTCTCTGCTCCTTCTTATCTTTCTGATGAGATGAAAACAGAAGACATTAAAGAGCTCTTCGAAATAGATTCTAGCCGTAGCGATAAACGTAACTTAATAGGCGTTCTTGCTCTGCTTGCTACTGAGGAGGCGCAACAGTTCGCAGAATCTCTGGCCGATCAGAGCGATAGCTTAGTGGCTTCATATGGTGACCTTGCATCTAAACGCATTTCAGAGAATTTGAGTAAGGTTTTCACAGTCAAAAAAGATTTAAATGTATTAAAATCAAATGAGGCGTTAATATTTGGAGAGGGTGCATTTGAAGTTGATGCGACGGACGGTGCGGTTAAGGGATGGAGTAATCCTCAGTATTATCTTGTATGGCCGATCAATGTTCCCGAATCAGGCACTTATGATATTTCGGTTAACGTGGCAACTCCTTCTGGAGGAGGGGGAGAATTTGAGGTTGTTTTGGCTGGAGGAAGAGGAGTCGCTCGGACTCCAAAAGGAGATCAATTCACTGACGTTCAAGTTGGGACTTTTGAGATTAAAGATCCAGGAACCTATAGAGTTATAATTTCAGGTATTAATCTTGATCAAAAATCAGGTCAATTGATGTATCTGCGTTCAGTTACACTGAAAGGCAATTGAATATTCTTTAGCGCTCCTGCTCCCATCCTGTCACTTTTCTGTCCTCGAATTCAACGATGGCCGATGTGTATGGGATATATCCTACACTGGTAGAATTGTAGAAAGGACCGTAATAGTCATGATGATAATAGTGATGATTGCTATATATTATGTTTTGATTCAATATGGGCATATGAGATGAATATCGCCATTTCTCAACGTCTTTCCCATTAATGGTGCTTTCCTTGATCCCGTCTGGTCTTCCCCATGACAGATAGACTGCATCCATAGTCATGCCTTTTAAAATTCTCCCGTTGGACACAGCGTTTTTTTGAGTTCCAGTAAGAGCGGCGAACATTTTGGGATTCCCATCAATTCTTGATTGAATTGTTGATGTACAATTGCAAAGCAATAAGGTTGAGGCGGAAAAAAGAATAATTTTTAAATACATAACTTATATATAATTTTGGAATATATTAAATCCTAATATATTCAACAGTAATAATCTAACAATACGATACAAAAGTGGAAGATAGTTTTGGACATCATATTTCATATCTCAGAATTTCAGTGACAGACCGCTGTAATGAGAGATGTGCGTATTGTATGCCTAATGAGTTTCAGGAATGGCTGCCTAGAGAAGGAGTGATGAGTTATGAGGAAATATTGAGGGTTGTGAGAATCGCTGTGAGTCTGGGAGTGAGTAAGATAAGAGTTACCGGAGGTGAGCCTCTGACCAGAAGGGATGTTATCCCATTCATTAAGCGCTTGCGTAAGATAAATGGGATCAAGGAATTGGGGATCACGACGAACGGAACTTTACTTTCTCAGTCAGTAGGAAAATTTAAAACGGCAGCAGCGGCGCTTGCTGGGGCTGGGGTTAGCACAGTCAACGTTTCACTTGATACTTTGGATGAGAGAAAATATGTGGCAATCACCGGTCGGCCATATTTAGAACGGGTCATTGAGGGTCTTGATGATTTGATAGATGCCGGTTTCGATAAAGTGAAGATTAATACGGTTCTGATGAGAGGCAGGAACGATGATGAATTGCTTGATTTAGTGGATTTTACTCATCAAAGAAATTTACTTTTAAGGTTCATAGAAATGATGCCAGTTAGTACTAACGATGTTCTTAAAGATTCTAATTTTCTTCCCTGCGGGGAAGTTATGAAATTCCTCTCTGATACTTTTGGTGGTCTCGAACCGAGTGCTAATTACAGGACTAATGGCCCGGCAACTTATTATAAGATTTCAGGAAGAGACCAGTTAATTGGCTTCATCGGCGCTATGACTAATTTACATTTTTGCGAATCATGTAATAAGCTAAGATTAACTTGTGATGGTAAATTAAGGCCTTGCTTGGGGAGTCATCTAGAATTTGACTTATTGTCTGAGATCCGTTCCGGTGCCAGTGATGAGAGGATCGCTGATTTTATTCGCGAGGTAGTTGCTAGAAAACCCAAAGCACATGATTTCCTATCAAATTATCAACCGGGTCGTAAAATGATTGCTATTGGAGGCTGAAAAAATGAATCAATTATCTCATGTAAATACAGAGGGTGAAGCTAATATGGTGGATGTTACAGACAAGCCTGAAGTGTCTCGTACAGCAACTGCGACCGGGTTCATTGAGATGCATGAAGAAACCATAAATTTGGTTAATGAAAATAAGCTCAAAAAGGGGGACGTCTTAACTGTGGCTAAAATTGCTGGAATTTCTGCGGCTAAGAAGACATCGGAACTAATACCCCTCTGCCATCCCTTGCCGCTAACTAGTGTCTCGGTTGACTGCTTGCCAGAAACGAATGGAATATTGTTGAGATCTACAGTCAAGACTAGTGGTAAGACAGGCGTAGAAATGGAAGCGTTGAGCGCTGTCAGTGTTGCGGCTTTGACCCTCTATGACATGTGTAAAGCAGTTGATAAGACTATGGTTATAGGAAATATCACACTCGAATCCAAAGAAAAGCACTAATACCAATGAACGTAGGGATTATTACGATATCGGACCGAGCTTCGGCCGGAGAATATGAAGACCATGGAGGGCCGGCCTTGAAGGCTGAGTCTGATAAGCGTGGCTGGCATGTGCTGGCTGATGCAATCGTTTCTGATGATAAGGGGAGGATCAAGGAAATGATTCTCTCTTTTGAGGCGCAGGGTTGTAATTTAATACTGACGACCGGAGGAACTGGTATCGCTGATCGGGACGTGACGCCTGAGGCTGTTAGGGAAATAATGAGAGTTGAAATTGACGGCTTTGGTGAATTGATGAGGATGCGTAGCGTTGATATAACCCCAAATGCGATCTTGTCCAGGGGACTGGCAGCTGTAGTTGGCAGTGCTCTTGTTATTACTCTTCCAGGTAAACCTAAAGGTGCTGTGGAATGTTTGGAATTTGTGGAAGGGGCAATTGCCCATACAGTCAAATTGTGTGCAGGTGACCCGACTTCGTGCTGAGTGAAATCGTAAATGATTATCCTCAGCGTTGATTCTTGATGGCTAAGGTTTTCTTGGCTATTCTTGAGATAATTAATGTCACACTGACGGTTGCTATTAATCCGATACAGATGATTGCCCAGTTCAATGGAGAATTTTTTGTTGTGAGAATTGTCTTTCCTAAGGATCCTAAGTAAGTATATGCGACAGTGCTGGGTATCATTCCTGCCCATGATGAGATAATATATGCAACTAGGCGGATTTTAGTCAGCCCAAGGGCATAATTTAATAGAAAAAATGGGATAATCGGGCTGAGCCTTGCCAAAAAAATAATTTTCCAGCCTTCTCTACTAATGGCCATGTCCATTGCTGAGAATTTGTGGCTTTCATTAATTTTTTTTTCGATGAATCCTCTCGCCAAATAGCGTGATATGAGGAATGCAGCGGTTGCTCCTAACGTTGAGCCGATAGAAACGAGAAGGAGACCATTCCAGAAACCGAAAGTGGCGCCGGCTCCAAGAGTCAGAGGGGATCCGGGGATAAGGAATATGCAGGCGAGAACATAAACCAACACGAACAAGCATTTCCCTACATTTCCCAGCGATTCAATGTATTCAATCAGTGTGGGTATTTTTGTGATGAGGCCAAATTGAATCTGGCAAAAAATAACAGTAATTAATGTAATGCATCCCCAGAACCACTTTTCTCTGAGAGGATTCATTATTTAAATTTCAGCCTCATTATTGTTATCCGATGGGCGTATCATATAATAAAACCCGACACCAGCTAGGAGGCATCCTCCCGCTAAGAACCCCATGGACCGTATTGCTAGATTGCCCCAGCTTTCTTGATATGAAATAAGAATCGCGGCTAAAAGAATTGCTATTCCGTTAAGAATTTTGACAACAAAATTGAAGGCTCCCCAATAAATACCAACTAGGCTTTCTCCGCCCCTTTCCTTGGCACAGTCCACTACACCCTCTGCTTCTACTCCCAAAAGAACGGCAACCATTGGTCCTCCTAAACCAAAGACCACAGAAGCGGTCATTAAGGGGTCAATGATCAAGCTACTGCCAAGTAATCCGCAACAGCCATAGACAATGGAAAGGGCAATCGAGGCGTACAACATACTTCGTAGCCAGCCAAAACGGCGTTGAATCTTTGGAACTAAAAGGAAACAGATGACAGCCATTCCCAAGAGGGGACCTAGCAGTTGAGCCACATCTCCCACAGAACCACCTAGCAGGTCAGTTGCTATGAATGGGGCAGCGGTAGTCATTATAGTGAAAGACATTTGAGATCCTCCAAAAAGAGCAATGAGTGCTAAGAATCTCCTATGCTTTAATGCTTGTGCAATTCCTGACCAGAGTGAAGACGAACTGGTTTGACTTTCAGTTGGTTTATTTTCTTTTATTGTAATGTCATTTTTTTGGGGGCACGCAAAGAATGGCAGGGCCATCAAAATGACTGCTACAGCGCTAAAGCTTAGTGCAGCTATTGAGAATCCGAGCCGTTCAATTAATGCGCCACTTACGACAAAACCGATTCCCGAGGCGAGGACAATTCCGAGCCCAAGCAAGTTTGAAAGCTTTGCACGGACTTTCATGTCACCATCTGCGTAATCATCAATGAGGCTCCAGTAGGGGATGGCGTAGAATGTGTACCCGATGAAAAAAATCAATAGACCTAATGTTAAAAGAGACCAAGCAAATGGTTTTGATAAACTGTGATTTGCCGAGAAAGCCAACGCTAATCCTATTGGGGCCAATGAAAAAGAAAACCACAATAGGGTCCTCCTTTGAAATCCTTTTCGAACCCATGAATCGGTTAATCTTCCGGCGATCGGGTCGGTGACTCCATCAAATACCCGAAAAGAAAAGAATAATATCCCTAAAGTAATGGCCGGGAATAGTTCTGTTCCAGAGCTTTCCAGATCCCCATATTTAAGAATCCATTGGTAAAGGAAACGAGAAAGGCTCATGACCCCTATCTGACCACAGAGAAACAGTAAGTACTTTGTAATGGGCATAATTAATTTTGATGAGCCAATTTAAGTTGCTCATAATCTTCTTATCAATGAGGCTCCAGCGATAGTAAAAAAGAAAATATTCTCAAAGCTCACCAAAAATCATACTTACAATACAAAAAAGAAGCTTTGTTTTCTTATGAAGAACTTAACCATTCGTTGTGTTACTAGTGAGGCAAGGAAGTTCATGCATTGGCCTATATAGAGGAGTGCCCTACAAGGATGCCTGTGCATTATTGTGTAATGCTTTAGCTGCCCTTAGTCCGTCGACCGCTGCGGACAGAATGCCGCCAGCGTATCCTGCTCCCTCTCCGGCGGGGTAGAGTCCTTTTGCTGATGGGCTCTGCATCGAAGAGTCTCGTAAAATTCTTAATGGTGATGATGATCTTGTTTCTGCTGCGGTCAGGACCGCGTCTTTGCGATCAAACCCTTCAATTTGTTTACTGATACTGTGAACGGATTGCTGCATTATTTTTACCACGTACTCGGGTAAGCATTCTCTTATATCTGTCATTATAACACCTGGTCGATAAGAAGGGATAACATTACCGATTTCAGAAGATGCGGTGTTCTGCATGAAATCGCCAAGTAATTGGGCAGGGGCGCGTCCATCAGGATCACCTGATTGAAAAGCTTTTTGCTCCCATTGACGTTGAAATTGGATTCCCGACAATGGATTTCCTGAATCCTCAAAGTCTTCTGGAGAAATTTCAACCATGAATCCTGAGTTTGCGTTAGCATCAGCTCGGGCATAGCTGCTCATGCCGTTAGTTACTGTGAGCCCGTGCTCTGAACTTGCAGCGACGACTAATCCTCCGGGGCACATACAAAAAGAATAACAGGTTCTACCTTTTTTATTTTTTTGGTGTTGCACAAATTTATATGGGGCTGCCCCTAATTTCTGGTGACCTGCCGCTGATCCGTACAAGGAACGATCTATCATTATTTGAGGATGCTCGATACGCGCACCTATGGAAAATGGTTTGCTCTGCATTTCGATTCTGTTTTTATGCAACATTTCAAAGGTGTCTCTGGCGCTATGACCGACAGCGAGGATTATGTTACCAGAGATAATTTCTTCTCCAATTGAAGTCCTTACACCAACAGTTGTTCCTGAGTCTATAATGATGTCATCGACTCTTGATTGGAATTTTATCTGACCTCCAAGTTCGAGTATTTCTTTTCTTATGGATCTGATAACCCTAATGAGCTTATCTGTACCGATGTGCGGTTTCCCCTTATATAAAATATCGCTAGGTGCTCCATGTGCTACTAATTCTTCAAGTACCAGACGCACTGCTCCATCACGGTCCTTTATCCCTGTATAAAGTTTTCCGTCCGAAAACGTGCCGGCTCCTCCTTCTCCAAATTGTACATTTGATTCTGAATTCACCATGCCGCCTTCTCTCCAGAACTTTGTTACGTCCCGGGCTCTTGGTCCGGCTTCCTTGCCTCTTTCAAGGATTATTGGGCATGTACCGGATCGGGCCAGATAAAGAGCAGCAAAGTATCCGCAAGGTCCTGCCCCTATAATGAGTGGGTTTTGGTAATATGACTTTGGTTTGTTTTTCCCTATACTGAAAACAGGCTCCTTTGCAAATTTGACATCGGTGCTTTTCGCCTTTGAAATGATTTCAGTTTCGAAAGTTCCGGCGTCAAAATGAATTGTGTAAACGAGTCTTATATCGGAAGATCCTTTCTTTCTTGCATCGATTGAGCATCGATGAATTTTCCAGGTGAAGTTTTTTTCTTTAGGTAGCCTAAGTTTTCGGAACAGTGCTCTTTCCAATTCAGAGTCTTGGTGAGCCAGCGGTAATCGGATCTGTGAAACTTCAATCAATTATTGATATTATCGGGCAATTAAGAGGAGTTGTCATTCATACATTTTTTT
>PAPL01000075.1 GCA_002708885.1 Verrucomicrobiales bacterium
TCTTCTGCTGGAGCTGCCTCTTCTGCTGGAGCTGCCTCTTCTGCTGGAGCTGCCTCTTCTGCTGGAGCTGCCTCCTCGATTGGAGTTTCCTCTGATTCGTTTTGTTTTTCCTCGTTACTCATATGAACAAATTAAAATTTTAGACCTCCCTCGCGCGCAGCGTCAGCTAAGGCTTTTACTTTTTGACTATAAACAAATCCTCCCCTATCAAAAACCACACTATCAATTCCTGCTGATTTACCACGCTCGGCAATGATTGTGCCCACTTTTGCAGCGCTTGCTGAACTGGATGAACTGTCCAACCCCGCTTTCTTATCCTTAGTGGATGCTGATGCCAATGTTTTTCCTGAATTATCATCAATTAACTGTGCGTATACATTTTTATTGGAAAAATGAACAGCCAATCGAGGACGCTCTTCAGTCCCTTTTACTTTCTTGCGAATTCTAAAGTGAACGCGGCGCCTGTTCTTCTTGCGGTTAATATTTGCCATTTTATTTAAAATTTAAACTTTGATTATTTTTGTCTTACTAAGAAGCAACGCTCTTTCCTGCCTTACGTCTTACATATTCATCCGCGTAGCGGACACCTTTGCCCTTGTATGGCTCGGGCGGATAATACGCTCTAACGTCGGATGCAAACTGCCCGACGACCTGCTTATCAAAGCCCTCCACAGTAATATTGGTGTTTTCCTCGACCATCACTTTAACGCCTTCAGGGATCGGATGTTGGACCGGGTGAGAGAAGCCCAAAGACAAGTCCAATAAATTACCCTTAACTGCGGCACGAAAACCGACGCCATGAATTTCCAGCTTACGCTTGAAACCTTTACTGACACCTTCAACCATATTTGCCACCAAACTCCTAGCCGTGCCATGCATTGCCTTGTTCTTGCGAGAATCATCCTGCCTTGTTAGGACAAGAGTCGACTCTTCTTGATTCAACTCAATTCCTTCGGGAACGACCCATTCTAATTTCCCTAATGGCCCCTCAACGGACAATTGAGAATCGTCAGAAACAGCAACACTTACCTTTTCCGGAACTTCTATCGGTTTATTTCCAATACGTGACATAATAAGTTTTCTTTTTTTAAATTACCAGACTGAGGCTATGAGTTCCCCTCCCACGTTCTTTTTCTTTGCATGATGACCAGCCATGAGTCCCTGAGAAGTAGACAATATAGCTATTCCAAGACCTCCGAGAACCTTTGGAATCTCATCGACTCCAATGTAACGGCGGCGGCCGGGCTTACTCTCCTTTTTCAGATCCGTAAGAGCAGGAGTACCATCGATGTATCTTACCTTGACTCTGATAGAAGGGAAATCACCCTCAGTATCAACTTCATAAGACCAGATGTAACCTTCTTCCTTTAGGATGCGGGCAATCTCTGCCTTAATTTTTGAAAAGGGTGCAGTGAACTCTTCCTTTCCTGCCCTAGAGGCATTCTTGAAGCGAATTAAAAAATCTGATATTGGATCACTTAGAGCGGCCATGTTTCGTGTTTATGTAATAATTTAATCTTCTAAATGTTATGCGGCTTTCTTTTCTCTGCCCCTGAACGGCATTCCTAAGAGATGCAGTAATTCACGGGCCTCATCATCGGTATTCGCTGAAGTGACAATACAAACATCAAAACCAAGTGCGCGCTGGACTTTGTCCAGTTCGACTTCAGGAAAAATCGTATAATCAGCTACTCCAAGAGTATAATTTCCCCTACCATCAAAGGCCTTGGCGGAAACGCCCCTGAAATCACGTATGCTCGGAATCGCTGTACCTATGAGTCTTAGAAGAAACTCATACATTTTAGCTCCCCTTAAGGTCGCTTTGGCTCCAACGAGCTCACCGGCGCGTAATTTGAAATTAGAAATACTGTTCTTAGCTGCAGTGGCAACGCCTCTCTGACCTGTCACGAGACCAATCGCGTCGAGCGCATCCTGCACTGCCTGTTTCCGGTCTGATTCTGCTTTTCCTACACCACAATTAATAACGACCTTCTCTATGAAGGGCACTTCATGTATGTTCTTGTAACCGAACTGCTCTTTGAGGGCAGTGACTACTTCTTCCTTATATTTTGTCAATAATGGCGGAGTCATTTTAAGAATTCTCTTTAGTTTCAGTATCGTTGTCTATCTCTTCAGCTGGCTCGGCTACCTTTTTAGCTGCCTTCTTGGTCGCTTTCTTAGCTGCCTTCTTGGCCGCTTTCTTGGTCGCTTTCTTGGTCGCTTTCTTGGCCAGCTTAGCGTCTATTTTTTTGACATTTGAAATATGGATCGGCCCTTCAAGCTCAATGATCCCCCCGTCTGGCCGGTCCTGGCTCTTACGAGAGTGCTTTTTGATCATTCTGACACCTTCTATGATGACCTGTTGCTTCTTAGGTAGGACCTGCAGGACCTTACCTTTCTCACCCTTATCGTTTCCGGCAATCACTTCGACCTGATCGCCTATTTTGACGTGTGTTTTTATTCTGCTCATAAGACCTCAGGTGCTAGAGATACTATTTTCATAAAGTTTTTTTCCCTCAACTCGCGGGCAACTGGGCCAAAGATACGAGTTCCTCTTGGATTCTTATCCTTATCAATAATCACAATCGCATTCTTATCGAACCGCAACGTGGAACCATCTGCCCGACGAATCGGAGCTGCCGTGCGGACAACTACTGCCTGAACGACTGAACCCTTTTTAATGTTGGCCGTAGGAGTTGCTTCTCGAACGTGCGCGGTAATTACATCACCCACACCCGCACTCCTTGTACGTTTGCCGAGGACGCCAATCATCTTGGCAACACGGGCACCGGTGTTATCGGCAATTTGAACTTTTGACTCCATCTGTATCATAACAATGACAGGTAAACTTTTTTCTTTTTTCGGTTAGTGAGAGAGCACCTCAACGAGGCGCCAACATTTTTTCTTACTCATTGGTTTAGTTTCAGTGATTCTCACTTTGTCACCGATTTTAGCCTCACTCTTTTCATCGTGAGCATACAATTTTGTAGTCAGCTTCACTATCTTGCGAAACTTTGCATGAGGAACACGCCGAACAACGTCCACTACTATTGTTTTATTCATTTTGTCTGAAGAAACTACTCCGACACGTTCTTTACGGAGCCCTCTTGCAGCTTCTTTATCTGATGATTTCTCTTCGCTCATATTTTAAATCTTGTTATCTGACTCTAATTGGATCTAAGCCTCGGCCCCTGAGACTGCGGCCTTGCGCTCCTCAATGGCTATCATTGATAACAGCGTTTCAATGCGGGCTATCGTTTTTCTGACTATCTTAATCCTTGCTGGATTCTCTAACTGGCCACTGGCTCTTTGCACATAAAGATTCATCATCTCTTGCTTAAGATCGCGGCGCTCAGTTATGAGCTCCTCTTTAGTCTTTTCTCTAAGTTCGGTAATTTTCATTTCAAAATCTATTTAGTTGGAATCACGTGAAACGAAACGGCAACTGACTCCCAGCTTATTTGCTGCTCGGCGAAGCGCGTCGCGCGCTAAAGTTTCAGAAACGCCTCCAATTTCAAAAAGCATCAGCCCAGGCCTCACTACTGCTACCCAATGCTCAGGCGCACCCTTACCTTTACCCATCCTTGTTTCTGGAGGCCTTGAAGTGGTCGGCTTGTGAGGAAAAATCCGGATCCAGACTTTACCTTTACGCTTTAGGTATCGGTTAATTGTCACACGACAAGCTTCGATTTGATTGTTTTTGATCCAGCCACGCTCGAGTGTCTGCAAACCGTAATCACCAAAACTAAGCTTAGTTCCTCGGTTCGCATTACCTGCGCGGCTGCCGCGCTGGCTCTTGCGGTACTTCACCTTTCTGGGCATTAATGGCATGCTAGTTCGGTCCTTTCTAAATGATTAAGTTTATGATTCGTTAAATTGATTCTTTATGGCCCGGGATTATTTTTTTTGAGGTGCCCTGGAATTTCTTCCCTTGGGATCCCTTCTCGGGCCTCCTCCTGTTTCTCTCTTAGGCTTTTCGATTTCTTCTTTCTTATTGATCCAGCACTTAACGCCTATTATTCCATAAGTCGTTCTAGCCTCGGCAAAACCATAATCGATCGGAACCCGCAGAGTCTGAAGAGGAACCTTGCCTCTCTTGTACCACTCTGCTCTGGCAATGTCTGCGCCCCCGAGCCGACCACTGCAACGGATCCGTATTCCATCAGCTCCGAAGTCCATGGTCGTTTGCAGAGCCCTTTTCATGGCGCGACGGAATGCGATGCGTCGCTCCAGCTGAACTGCGACGTTTTCTGCAACTAATTGAGCGTCCAGCTCGGGTTGCTTTATTTCGAAGATATCAATTTTAACATCTCTGCCTTGGCACATGGCGGAAATCTTGGAGCTCATTATTTCTATTTCTGCCCCTTTCCTACCAATGACTAGTCCAGGCCTCGCCGTGAAAAGCGTGACTCTTAGACTGTTCCAGGCCCTCTCAATCTGAATCTTAGACAAGGCCGCTGTATATAACTTTTTCTTTAAATAAGAGCGTACCTTAAGATCCTCGTGAAGGAATTTGGTGTATTCTTGTTCTGAGGCATACCACTTGGATCGCCAGTCCTTTTGGACCGCGAGCCTGTAGCCGATCGGATTTACTTTTCGTCCCATAGTAGAGTTTGTGAAATAAATTTTTATTTGGTGTCTTATGAATCAGATGAATCGGCGCTCTTTTCTTTTTCTTCAGAACCTGAGCTGTCCGAAATTACAATTGTTAAATGGCTCTGCCTCCTGCGAATCGGACCCGCTGATCCTCTGGCACGCGGCTTGTAGCGTCTCAGAGTCCGGCCATCATTGACCACTGCCTCTTTGACCATTAAAGCCTCAATATCAATATTGAGTTCTGGCTTCTCTTCAGAGATGTTACCGGCGTTAGCAACTGCTGATTTTAGCGTCTTGTTCAAAAATCTAGCTGCCTTGCGAGGAGTGAAAGTCAAAGCATTGATCGCATCAGATACTTGCATTCCCTGGATCTCACGAGCAACGTCACGAGCCTTCTTTGGTGAAACTTTTGCGTTCTTATATTCAGCGCGGAATTCCATTTTTTTATTTATACTTAAATTATTATTCGGTCGTTGCTACTGAGGCCAAATCACCAACTTTTGGATAATCTTCCTCTTTGTTAAGTTCTTTTATCAGTGCCGCAGAGACATTGTCCCTCACATCGACCACGATTGAGCTACCGACGGGCCTGTCTTTTCTAAACAATCTGAACGGCATGCCTATTTTAGCTCCGGCCATTCTTCCCACATTGAAGACGACCATGCCGTAATCATTTTTCACACCTATGATCTTTGCTTCATGAATTGTTCCCTTTCCGGTCTCATCAAATCCCTGACCATCTCCAATTCCCAAAGCCTTATCAGCATCATCAACNGCCGNTCCCAAAAGAACCTTCAATTCATCAGAACCTGCTATCCCCTCCTTACTCTCTTCAATTACCTGCAGGGCCTTGTCGGATAAATTTATCAAGGCCTCAGATATCCGCATCTTTTCCTCTTCGAGGAGTCGAATGTCATTCATGGCCTTGAGTAATCTTCCCTGAACGCCCTTGTCTCCATCCGTGATGGCCTCAATTCCCAACGCTTCAAGTTGTAACCGCATCTTTGCGTATGATCCCCTNAACTCTTCAGACTCGGCATTCGAAGCCATCAAGCTGTCCCTCAAATTGATGTTGATCTGCTTGAGCTTGGCNTTCTCTGATTCTAATTTCTTANTCTTCTTCAAGGACGCGTCCAGCGCNGCCTTAATCTCTGCAACTTCGATACTCTCCTCAGTAAAACCAGCACAGAGGAAAAGCGCATTTGCTAGTGCAAATACGGCCAATCGTCTCATTTTTCTGTGCTTCATNTNCATTAGTTTAAATTAATCAGTGANTCCTTTTACTTCTTACCTACGCCTCCATGCGCAATGAATTTTCTCGTNGGTGAAAATTCTCCGAGCTTGTGNCCGACCATGTTCTCAGACACATAAACACTCACAAAGTCCTTACCGTTGTGGACCATGAATGTGTGTCCCACAAAGTCAGGCGTTATCAACGATCTGCGGGACCAAGTCTTAATTGGGCGCTTCTGNCCAGAATCGTTCATCGCATCAATCTTATCGAGGAGCTTCTGATCAACNAACGGTCCTTTTTTAAGTGATCTTCCCATAATGTTTTATTTTCTGTGTTAGTTCGGAAATTAATTTTATCTGCCGCTGTTCTTTGTCTTGCGTCTTTGCACAATGAACTTGCTACTTGCCTTGTACTTTTTACGTGTCTTCTGGCCCTTGACGTGTCCCCACGGGCTCTTAAGGTGCTGCCGCCCACCTCCGGACTTTGATTTACCTTCACCTCCACCGTTCGGGTGATNGACCGGGTTCATGCACATTCCGCGAACGGTCGGCCTTATTCCTAACCACCTAGTTCTTCCTGCTTTTCCTGAAACGACATCACCGTGGTTGATGTTACCTACTCTGCCCAAAGTACAATAGCAGGCAGCGTTAATTTTTCTTATCTCGCCCGATGGCAATTTCACCAGTGCGTATTTGCCTTCCAAGTTTGAAAGGGTCGCCTGGCCGCCAGCACTACGGGCAATGCATCCTCCGTTACCTGGAACAAGTTCCACATTATGAATGTCGGATCCGAGTGGAACCTGAGAAAGCGGCATAGCGTTGCCAACTTCCGGCGGAGCCGATTCTCCGGCCTGTACTTTTGCCCCGACCTCTAATCCGACCGGAGCGATGATATAGGATTTTACTCCATCCTCGTACTTTATGAGAGCAATTCTAGCGGANCGGTTCGGATCATACTCAATGCTTTCGACCCTCGCACTGACGTCTCTTTTCTTACGCTTAAAGTCCACTAGGCGGTACTTNCGNTTGTGCCCACCTCCGCGGTGACGACAAGTGATTCTTCCACGATTATTTCTCCCACCACTTTTCTTTAATGGTCTGCAGAGTGATTTTTCAGGAGTATCTTTTGTGATCTCCTCAAAGCTCGGCAACTGCTTATAGCGGTTCGAAGGGGTAATTGGTCTGAATTTTTTTAGGGCCATTTCCTTTGTTCAAATAAAATTATACTATGTCAATTGACTCTCCGTCCTCGAGCTTCACAAAAGCCTTCTTCCAATGGGCTCTGCGTCCCATGACTGGGCTCGTTCTNCCTCTTTTCTTTTTTCCTTGATAATTGGCTGTCCTGACCTTCTTGACTTTCTTTCCAAAGATCTCAGTGACTGCTCTCTTTATCTCAAGCTTGTTTGCTTTCTTATCGACCTTGAAAACGTACTCGTTNTTCTCCTCGGTCAGAATTTGAGCCTTCTCGCTGTTCACTTGAAGTGCTCTTAGGACTCGAAATATATCTTTCATTGTTCTTATTGATTAAATCTTAATTATACTGCAGTTCGCTTGGACAGGGTCTGCATGGCACTCTCGGTTAGCACGACCTTGTCATACGCGAGTATTTGCTCTGTATTAACATCAAGGGCCGTTGAAAGTTGACTAGCCGCAACGTTCCTCGCCGCCAAATAGGTCTTGTCGGTAAATGCACTTGAAACGACCAGCGCTTTTTCAGTTCCCGCAATTTCCTTAATTTTGGAAACAAAACTCTTAGTTTTCCCGTCATCAATCTTCAGCTCGTCAACTGCCAACACGTCTCCGGAAGCTATCCTGTCACTTAACGCTGCAGCAAAAGCCAATCGCTTAGTTTTCCTGTTAACTTGTTTGGAGTAGTCCCTCGGCCGAGGACCGAAAACTATACCGCCTCCCCTATGAATCGGTGACGCGTTACCTCCCTGCCTCGCATTGCCTGTTCCTTTTTGCCTGAATGGCTTCTTGCCTGACTGGGCCACTTCGCCTCGGGTCTTTGTGTTCGCTGTTCCTGAGCGCCTATTGGCTCTCATTGCAACAATGACATCGTGCACGGCCTGAGAAGTTTCCTGATCCTCAGGAATCCTCAGATCGGCAGCTTTTGCGGCTTCTATTGTTAAAACGTTTGCAGACATTTTGATATTCTAAATTCAGTTAATCCTTACTTTGCNGAGGCTTGTTTTTTAATTGCGGGGCGGATAATCACATATCCACCCTTTGACCCGGGAACTGCACCGCTGATGAGTAGCACATTGTCATCAGGACGTGACTGAACAACCTTGAGGTTCTGAACTGTCACTTTTCTTCCCCCCATACGNCCTGGCATTTTTGCATTCTTCCATACCCTTCCAGGAGTCGATCCCGCACCAATGCCTCCGGGACGGCGGTGCATCATTGANCCGTGTGACTGAGGAAGNCCTCCAAAATTGAATCTCCTATAAACTCCTTGAAAGCCTTTGCCTTTTGTCGTTCCAATGATATCCACGAACTGCCCATCCTCAAAGAGTCCAGCGCTCAGATCATCAATATCGTCAGGCAAATCAGCATCAAAACGGAACTCCTTAACGTACCTCTTCGGCTCGGAATTATGTTTTTTGAAATGGCCTGAACGGGCCTTAGTTACCCTCTTTTCTTTTTGTGTATCGTAGCCCACTTGAACAGCATTGTACCCGTCAGTCTCTTTGGTCTTTTTCTGCAAGACAGTATTCCCACTGACGTCAATGACGGTAACTGGTATCATGGCGCCATCCTCGTCATATATCCGAGTCATGCCGATTTTCTTACCTAGTAATCCTATACTCATAT
Organism: Verrucomicrobiales bacterium; assembly: GCA_002708885.1. Taxonomy (GTDB): domain Bacteria; phylum Verrucomicrobiota; class Verrucomicrobiia; order Verrucomicrobiales; family DEV007; genus EC70. The sequence continues at coordinate 8,647 of PAPL01000075.1, forward strand.
CGTGTTAAGGTCTTTGCGTAGATCGCTTTAAAATTGTGTTAATGGTCGTAAATTCTTATGAATTAGTTCCTCGGTTAAATCTTAATACTGATATCGACCCCGGCAGGAAGATTCAGTTTTTTGAGTTCATCAACGGTACGTGATGTCGGATCAACAATGTCCAACAGACGCTTGTGCGTTCTGATCTCAAATTGTTCTGCTGATTTCTTGTTCACGTGAGGGGACCGGTTCACACTGAACTTTTCAATTCGCGTCGGTAATGGAATCGGGCCAGCAATCTTTGCTCCAGTCCTTTTTGCTGTNTCAACGATCTCTTCGGCCGAACGNTCCAGTGCCCGGTGATCGTATGCTCTTAGTCTGATTCGAATGCTTTGATTTNCCATATGATTAGAATTTTGTGAAATTTATGCGTACGCGAGTGCCGATCCTCCCCTTTGCTCTATTAACTCCTCAACGATGGAAGTCGGGACCGGCTCAAATTGTGAAGGCTCCATCGAATAGCTGGCCCTTCCTGATGAGAGGGTCCTAATGTCTGTNGAATATCCAAAAAGCTCNGCAAGNGGAACCTCAGCNTTAATGATACTCACATTGTTGCGGCTACCTATTTCACCGATCCTGCCGCGTCGCCGGTTCAAATCACCCATGATGTCCCCTTGAAACTCATCCGGCGTGGTACACTCGACCTCCATGATCGGCTCAAGTAATTGGCACTTTGCTTTTTTAAATGCATCCTTCATCGCAAAGATCGCAGCCATTTTGAATGCCTGCTCATTGGAATCCACGTCATGACTCGATCCGTCCAAAAGGTCCACATGAACATCAACGACCTGATAACCGGCAATGATTCCAGAAATCATCGCCTCCCTAATTCCCGCCATGCACGCATTGATGTACTCTTTGGGAATGACTCCGCCNACCACTTTATTCTCTGTAGTGAGCCCCTCGCCCCTGTCGTTAGGGAAAATTTTCAATATGACATGACCGTACTGGCCCCTACCGCCNGTCTGCTTCTTGAGTAGCCCCTCACCGTCCGCTTCCTCCGTGATGCTTTCTCTGTATGCAATCTGCGGCTTGCCTGCNTTCGTGATTACACCAAATTCACGCTTCATTCTNTCCTGAATNACTTCCAAATGAAGCTCTCCCATGCCNGAGATAATTGTTTGACCAGTCTCCTCGTCCGTCTTAACGACAAATGTAGGATCCTCTTCACCTAACCGCTGCAAAGCCACGGCCATCTTTTCTTGGTCAGCAGTAGTCTTGGGCTCGACTGACATGGAAATGACTGGCTCAGGAAATGAGGGCGGCTCCAAAAGAACGTCCTCGGAAGTGGAACAAAGAGTATCACCGGTCGTGATGTTCTTGATCCCCACNATAGCGGCAATGTCCCCAGCATAACAGGTCTCGATGTCCTTATGTTCGTCGGCCTGAATCTGTATGAGCCTTCCGACACGCTCTTTGCGTCCGGTCCGCGGATTGTAGACCTGGTCGCCTTTCGAAACGGTCCCAGAATAGACGCGGAAAAAGACCAGCTTTCCTACAAATTTGTCACTCCACAATTTAAAGGCCAGTGAGCAGAACTTAGCATTGTCATCGGTAATNACTTCGACTTTCTGATCCTCGTTCCTGCTCCGCTGCCCCTCAGCTGCTGGTATGTCTAATGGGCTTGGAAGATAATCAATGACCGCNTCTAGNGTGGCCTGAACGCCCTTGTTCTTAAAAGCGGATCCTCCACAGACTGGAACAATCTTGTTTGCGATCGTCGCACGCCTGAGGGCTAATTTGATCTCGGCCNGACCAATTTCTTTTTCTTCGAGGAAAAGAGTACCTATCTCGTCATCAGCATCAATTAACTTCTCAATGAGTGCNGCATANGCAGATTCCGCTACTGCGGCCTCCTGCTNGTCCAACTCTCTAACCTCATAAGTGGATCCGAGAACATCACTGTCTGAATAGACTATCGCTTTCTTATTAATGACATCTATCTGGCCACTCAGAGACTCTTCGGCCCCGATCGGAATAAGAACAGGCGCGGCATTGGCACCCAATTTCTCTTCGATGTCATTNACAACATTTGCGAAATCGGCACCGACCCTGTCCATCTTATTGACAAAAACTATCCTCGGAACTGAATATTTATCAGCTTGCCGCCAAACGGTCTCTGACTGAGGCTGGACACCCGCGACGCCACAAAAGACCACTACTGCTCCATCGAGGACTCGCAATGAACGCTCCACTTCGGCCGTAAAATCGACGTGACCAGGTGTATCAATAATATTAACCCGGTGCTCCACTCCCTCGTAAGTCTTAAAAAGCCCCTCAGATTGAATCTGATTCCATGCACAGGTCACGGCTNCCGAAGTTATCGTAATGCCNCTCTCCTGCTCCTGCTCCATCCAGTCCGTAGTTGCCTGGCCATCGTGAACCTCGCCGATCCGGTGAATCATTCCGGTATAGAACAGGACACGCTCAGTGAGTGTCGTCTTCCCCGCATCAATGTGCGCACAGATCCCGATGTTGCGCGTACGCTGCAACGGAAACTCACGTTTTGGGGAATTTGGATTATCGGACACTCAGAAAAAATATTTAAATTACCAACGGAAATGGGCAAATGCTCTGTTTGCCTGGGCCATCTTATGCATTTCGTCCCGCTTCCGAACCGCGTTACCGCTGTTCGATGCCGCGTCCCTTATCTCATTAGCAAGGGCAAGATGCATGGGCGTTCCACGGCGAGAACGGGCAAAACTCACGATCCAGCGGATCGCAAGAGACTCCTGCCTATTAGCGGCAACTTCGAGAGGCACTTGGTACGTGGCTCCACCGACCCTGCGAGACTTCACCTCAACTCGCGGCTTAGCGTTCTCAATGGCGCGGGTAATACTCTCCAAAGGATCCACGTTATCTGAACCCTCATTTGATTTATCTATAGCAGCATAAACGATCCTCTCGGCCAGCGACTTCTTGCCACCGCCCATGACGGTACTCACTAGNTTGGCAACTAATTCACTATCGTAGCGAGGGTCNTTTACTGCTATCTTCTTTTTGACTCTTCTGCGTCGGGACATAATTGAAATTATATAAAATTAATTAACTGGCCTTTGGCCTCTTCGCTCCGTACTTCGAGCGGGACTGCTTCCTGTTATCGACTCCAAGCGTATCCAATGCACCTCGAACTACATGGTAACGAACACCCGGCAAGTCTTTGACTCGGCCACCACGGACAAGGACAATTGAGTGTTCCTGCAGATTATGCCCTTCTCCACCAATGTATGCTATGACTTCCTGACCGTTCGTTAAACGAACCTTAGCCACCTTACGCAATGCTGAGTTGGGCTTCTTTGGCGTCCTAGTGTATACCTGTAAGCATACCCCGCGTCGCTGCGGGCAATTTACTAGGGCAGGAGATTTAGATTTTTCGATGGGGCTCTTACGGCCGTGTCGAACGAGTTGNTTTATGGTTGGCATGGTTTTATTTTAAAATGTCTCAGCTGAACAAAAACGAGACGACACCCATGCAGATTAATGCTTTAAAAAAACAAGAGTATCGGCCCGTCGTCTATTATATCCACACCGGAGTGAGAAAATAGAGCGCAGCCGTCCCCAAAAAGGGAGCGCGAACATAGCGGTTAAATGCTTTTTATCAAGCCTAATCATCCCAAATTTGGCATGATTTTTGAAATTTTCTCTATTTTGCCCTAACTTACTTGTAATCAGAACTTTATGACAATTAGGGTATATTAACCAATTGGCGTGGAAAATTGCTTAAAATTTGCATTTTNTTATGGCAAATTACCAAATCCCTGCATTCATGGGATAGTTGCCGCCCCCATCGCTCTCTTTAAGCCCCACACTTTATTAGAAAGTTTGGGNGCGGCTAGGGCCACTAGGACCCAATCCTATATTGGCACCGATTCTTCAAATAGTTAAATCGATAGAAATTNTTTAAACATCATTTCAATCAATTTTAATAGCAATTTGAGTCATTGATATCCACCTCATATTATCTTCGAACTTGGCCAGCTCAGCCATTATAAAGAACAGCTAATTTTATAATAAAAAGGACCAAAAAAGGGCCGTTTACCACGCGTAAAAAGTAACGTAACTCGTTTTAGTTAAGTTATTTGAGATTTTTTAGATTCGCTGAGAACTCGCTCGGGATATCGACCCTGTTAAATCCATCCAGAAAGTAGATTCGGGCATTCACATCTCCGACCCTGCCTTTTTCATAGATGGCCGCGGTGATATAATAGTTCCGATCAGGATTCGCTTTTGATGCGTCACCCAGCTCAAATCTAAATCTCTTCAACCCGGCCCCAACGGGAATCTCTTCTATTATCTGCTCAGCAAATAAGTCAGCGCCCTTATCGGCGATCCGAGGATCATATTCCCACAACCTGACCCAGGCGCTGGCACTTTGGCCTGCAAATTGTGGAGATCTCTGAAAGCTCAACTCTCCAAAAACCGCACTCTCTGGTTTGACTGCGTCGCCCGTCTTAACTAAACGGAAAAAACCATTTCCTTCCCTCCAGATCGGAAAAGTCCATACCTGTTCCTTTCCGTTACCCTCACCGACTCCCACGGCCGCCCAATCCTGCATGTTCCTCGAACCATAGATCATATAAGCTACTCCAGATTGGCTGGAAACAGTCAGTTCCATCTGATTGCCCCCCTTGCGCCGAATTTCCAGGTCCTTTTCGGAAGGTTCAGCGATCGTATCTGCTTTGACAAAATGGGCAGTGATCGGTTTGAGTTCTTGAGTATAGAAGAGCCTCGGATCGTAAGTGTGAACGTAGAGGCTCTCATCATGTTCTCCACGCGGATAAAGACTCCATGAATCAAAAACGTAACCGGGCGCGGGGACTGCCTGATAGTGCTCCACGATCGCGTCTTCTGCCTTCGAGGCAATGGCTGAATTGACCGTTCCCCCATCTGCCGGAGAGGCCTGAGGCCAATAAAANAAACCTTGGCCAAGTGATGCTGCCAGACTCAGTATGAACACGGCTGTAAATATTGTCGCAGATCTTGTCATCTCCTTCTGAATTTAATCAAATTGGTTAACTTTCATTAAAAAAACATGCTATCCATGCGCAAGGCAAATCCTCTTGCTCTTTTTTTGAGGTCCTGCTCACTCGCAAAACCGAAAACCCTTAAAAATAAGGATTTCCATGCATCATTGACCCAAAACCCATGTTCCATTAATCTTCTCTATAGCGATTCGATCCTGAATGACTCCAAAAGCATCCATCATAGCCATAGTTGCATCGGTACAGTTGCTGTTCGCTAATGCCGTGGAAAAATTGCACTGGAGCCTTTCCCCCATCAAGAGCGCCGCGGTGAATGATTCTGGGGATCCTTGGATCAAGAATCCAATCGATCAATTTGTTTTGGCAAAGTTAAAGGAGAATAATCTTCAACCCCAGCCAGAAGCGGACCGCTACACATTGATGCGGCGACTCCATGCCGGTTTAACCGGCATTCTTCCAGATCTGGAAGAAATTGAAGCTTTCATTAACAACGAATCGGACAGTGCCTACTCCGAACTCGTTGAGGACCTCTTAGAGGATCCCCATTACGGGGAAAAGTGGGCCAGGCACTGGCTCGACGTTGCTCGGTACGGTGAGAGTGACGGGATATTGACGGTGAATGAGGACCGGATCCGTCAGGATGCCTGGAAGTACAGGGACGCAGTCATTAATTCGTTCAACAATGACCTGCCGTTCGACCTTTTTGTTAAGTATCAACTCAGTCCCCGATCCGATAACATCAGTCCCGAGTACAGGGAATTGCGTCAATTCATCCACCTCGGCACCAGACTGCAGAACAATGCTGATCCCAATGATAGGCAATTTCATAGGTTAAACGACATGGTATCCACGACAGGAAGTGCCTTCCTTGGTTTTACTTTCGGCTGTGCCCGCTGCCATGATCACCCAGTCGATCCAATGTCGACTGAGGAATATTACCAATTCACGGCTCTGTTTTTTGACCAGTTCAATGAAAATCCAATAGCATCCTCCAAGAGGATCCCGCTCAGAATCACTGAGCCTAAGGTCCTGATCAACGGCGATTGGAAGTCTCCCGGAAAATCAGTCTCTCCGGGATTTCTAAAGGTCATGATGCAAAGGTCCGCCGATCACTGGTTAAGCGAAGGCAACAAAATGGAAGGACTGGGCAATTGGATCACCGACACGGTCAATGGTTCAGGACAATTATTAGCGAGAGTCATCGTTAACCGAATATGGCATCACCATTTTGGACAAGGACTAGTTAATACCCCCAATGATTTCGGGAAAATAGGCTCAGATCCGACTCATCCAGAGTTACTGGACTGGCTGTCTTTGGAGCTCATTGAAAATGATTGGAAACTGAGTCACATCCATAAATTAATCTTAACCAGCGCCACCTATACACAAAGAAACTCATCGTCCCCAGAATACCTCACAATAGATTCCGATAATCGCCTCCTCTGGCATAAAAAACCGCAACGGCTCGAAGCGGAAATAATCAGGGACCGACTACTCGACGTTGCGGGAGTATTGAAGAAAGACATGCATGGAAAAAGCACTCCGGTCGGGGACTATAAGAAAGCTCTTCCGGACCTTCCAAAGAGCTGGCGCCGTTCCATTTATCTGCAGGCGCACCGCTCAGTCCATCATCCGACCCTCTCCCTTTTCAATTATCCGGACAGTTCCGCAAGCGTAGGGGCAAGGAGCACTTCTACCGGTGAATCAAGTACACTCTTTTCATTAAATTCAAAGTTCCTGTGGACACTCTCCGAGCACTTCGCTGAAAGAATCAAAAAGGAAAGTACCGAGGACCCGAAGGACCGAATCGAAAAAGCTTACATGATGGCTCTTTCTCGGCCACCTAACGAAGAAGAAATAACAATTGGAAAGAGTATACTTGAGGGGCAAGATGATGTTAATTTAATCAGGTTCTGCCATCTCATATTCGGGCTAAATGAATTCATCTATATCCATTAATTGAATGAAGTAATGAAACGACGGTCCTTCATTAAAAATCTAGGCATAAGCGGCGCCTCGCTGAATTCAATAGCTGATTGTGTCGGCTCCACTCTGCCAGAGGCTCCACACACAGGGGCACGCGCTAAAAATGTGATCTTTCTTTTTATGTGTGGAGGGGCCAGTCACTTAGAAACTTTTGACCACAAGCCTGTCCTTAAAAAATATGCCGGCAAAAAGGCCTCTGAGATTTTCAGTAAAGAGGACCTTGATGGTTTCAATCCCGAAAAGTCTTTCGAAAACTCAAGGATCATACCTCCTGTCTTTAATTTCAAACAGCACGGTCAGAGCGGATCGTGGGTCAGCGAGATTTACCCGAGACTCTCAGAAGTAGTCGATGATATATGCTTCATCAAATCTCTACATACTGACTCGGCAATTCACTCGGTCGGGGAAACTCTGATGCACACTGGGCACGGGAGACCAGGTTTCCCTAGCCTCGGATCATGGGTCACTTATGGACTAGGAAGCGAATCAAGTACCCTGCCCCCTTACGTTGTCATGAAGGACGGCCTCGCAACGGCCGGTGACATTGTCTTCCAGCAAGGAATGTTACCGGGGCGGCACCGGGCCTCTGTCGCGGTAGCTGAACGAGGTAAACCTCCTTTCCCATACCTAAGTCCTGACCCCTCGATCAGCAAAGAGAGTCAATACAACTATCTCAGGAAGCTACAGCAATTAAACAAAACGCATCAGAAAAAACATATCGGCCAACCAGAACTCATGAGCCGGATCGAGTCATTCGAAATGGCATTCGAATTGCAAAGCTCAGCCATAGAGGCATTCGATCTGAACCGCGAACCTAAAAGCATCCATAAACTTTATGGGGAAAACCTCTTTTCCAGGCACTGCCTCACTGCTAGACGCCTCATCGAATCTGGAGTTCGATTCGTTGAGATTCTTGACGGGGCCGAGGGCAGAAAATGGGACGCTCACGGGAACCGAGGCGGGCTCGTGGACAATCACAGGAACAATGCAGCGCGGACCGATCAGGGAATCGCCGCCCTCATCACTGATCTCAAGTCCAGAGGCATGCTTGATGAGACATTAATTGTCTGGGCAACTGAATTTGGAAGGACTCCATTCGAAGAAGAAAGAAAAGAGAAATCTGTACTTGGAAGAGGTCATCACCATAAGGGATTCACCTTGTGGATGGCCGGAGGAGGCGTTAAGGGCGGCCTCAGCTATGGGCAGACTGACGAACTCGGAATGTACGCAGTCAAAGATCCCGTCTCATTTCATGATTTCCATGCAACGATCCTTCATCTTCTCGGACTGGATCACGAACAACTCACTTTCCGGCACAATAGTCGTGACGTACGACTCACTGATGTGTTTGGCAACGTGATCCATGACATTATCACTTAAGGATCGCGGGAGAGTCGCTGAGCTGAATAAGAACAGCCGTTTGTCTATTTGCTCAGATCAATGGTAATCTTCAATGAGGTCTGAGATTTGATAGTGAATTTTGATTTCACCCATTTCGGTAGCCCAGAGTAATTATTAGACACGCCTGCCCTTTCCTTTGGGATCCCAAGAAAATTACAATCCAACTTGCCATTTCCATTCTCATCAAAGAACGCGCTCAGTGCGTAAGTCCCTTCAGGCACTTCTTTGAACGTCACTTTGACCTTCCCCTTTGAAATTTCCGCCATTGCGTGGTGAGGNGCTTCGTTTCCCTTCTTCGGAAAAGTCTTCTCACTGTCATGAAGAGCCACGTATACCCGACCCTTATCCTCATCTTCACAACGGACCTCCACAGTGATTTCAGAAGATTTCAGCTCTTCAGCTGGACTGACCAGATCTGAACAAAAAGAAAATACAAAGACCAATATAAGTCCCGTTATCTTTGTTCTATTAACCATTCGATTTTCAATCAGTGACTAGGGCTTGAATATAAAACAAATCATGTCTTGCACGAATAATTTATTCGTNTAATTGCCCAACAGTATTCGCCCGAATGAAGGAGCAGTATTAAAAAAATANATTTATATCGAATAAACTCATGCCCGGCCCGGTCAAAGTAATTATAACCCATTATTAAGACCATGAACTCAATAAAGCTTCGNATCTTCGCAACAATAGTCCCAATCATCATATTGGATTCCGCTACCATTGAAGCCAGAACATTCCATCGGAGTGACCTTGGCCGGCATGCCTTGAGAATTGACTCCATTGCTTCTGAATTACGCAATGAAATCGCAATCCATTACAGGCATTCATGTGAGTTCGAACGTTTAATGCGTAGCACTTCAAGACTCATTGGCGTGGCACGTCACATGCATCGAGTCTCAATCCATTCACACGGATCACTGACTATGGTCAGCTCCGATCTGGCCAAGATTGGGCAAGAAGCCAACTACATAAACAAAGCGATGAAATTCTCTACCTGCTCATCTAATAGAAGGCACCATCCTCGTGCGAGGCATGTGCATCAATTAAGGTNCCANCTGAACACAGCNATTCATTCGATGCAGAACGAGATAAGGGGCATAAGGATCCAACACANNCGAAGGNACCATCAGTACCGTTCNCNCGTTGTTGTCGAAAGACAAGTGAGCCCCGCGGTAGGTATTCTGAGCCTGATTTTAAGTCAACTATAACTAATAAAAGCGCCTCATCACTGAGNCGCTTTTCTATTAAATTCAAGGCCCCTCATTGAGGCCAAATCTCATCGAATTAACTTCACTGCCAATCTCAGGTTCTGATGAATAGACTGACTCAAGGGCAAAGAACTAATTTCAGTGACAATTAAGTACCCGCCTTCTCCGTTCTGAATAGAATATGAGCGAGTGAAGCCTTCTCCACTTTCCCATTGCCGCAAATCGAACGATCGCTCAATGCTCAGCACCACATCAGAACGGTCATTGAGCTTTTTATATTCAAAAGCAATGAATTCCCTGTCCCCTTCCTGAACCGTCTTCACTGACATTTCTGGCACTGAGCTTTTATTAAGAGGGTCAGTGCCCAGGGCATACTCAAAAAGATTAACTACCCCATCCNCATCAGGATCATCCATGTGATCACTGCCCACGGGCTGGCCTTCCCCGAAATTATCCGTTCTCCAGCTAGAATATANNANTCCAGACTCGTCCTTTCCGGGANTACCAATCGAAGATGNGCTTGCCTTCCAGCTCTGCGGCTCATCGTAGTCTGGCTGATCATCAGAGCTTATCAACGCCAGAGAAGGTCCGGCCCCATCAGCTAAGGTCGGCCACGGAGCACTGTCATCATATTTGAACTCAATGATTGGATCACCTCCACCAAAGGAAAGCTTGATCTGCTCTCCCCCGTTCGATAAACGATCACCCTCTTCCCACTGNCCGGCAATTGGCAGGCCTGATCCATAGCGCATCTCAAAGGCATTTATATTATTAACGATCAGAACATATTCTCCCGGNCCTATGAATTCTTTCTGTGAACCAATGAAGTCNAAATCAATGCCTTTNGTGAAACGTAAATCACGCAAATCAAGACTCTTATCTCCAATGTTCTTAATTTCAATGTACTCAAAAAGATCGTCATCAAGATGACCAGCCCCAGCCTCCTCTTTGNTCGGAGCTGAGGGATTGTACATGACCTCTGTTATCAATAGAGAGTTGTTATAATCTGATAAGTCAGGAACTTTAGGCTCAAATTCAATCGGATCTGACCAGTTACTCCAGCGGCCAGTACTGTCCTGNTGCCGGACCCTGGCCCTGTAAACTGATCCGGACCGGACAACTGAGCTCGGCACCTGTATTGAATCCTCAAAAACATCAAGAGGACCCGAATCCCAGTCAGCGTCCCATTCCAATTTGATGGAACTTGGGTCAGTGACGGTAGGCGCCATGCCGCTCATCCTAAAATCAAAAATCATATCACTGCTGGACGGAGAGGCCTGATGAACTTCGACCGCGATGATATTTTCACCCTCATTGAAAAGGTCAGCGGGCAGCTCAAAATCAAATATCGTGTCCTCATCACGGGAGCCCGATGCTCTAGTGTCAAAACCTATCTTGCCCGCAGGCATTTGGGACCGGCCCACCTCATTCCCATTAACATAAATCACGGCCCCATCATCACGTTGCAACCCAAGAACAATGGTCCCCATCTCTTCGAGGTTATCGATGGTCACTCTTTTTCTGAAATAAGTCGTCATGTGCTTATCGGAACTCTCTNCTCCAAAATCTATAGTAGTNACTACCTGATTGTCAGCATAGCCGAGNGGAGCAAAGCCAACTGACCATGAACTGTCATCATAATCAGCGNTCCTCCAGGCATCTCCCTGATCGCTACCATCATCCAAGAATTTCCATTCAGCCCCGAGCCCGAATATNGGCAAGAGCTGAACGCCATCATNATTGACAGGTGTAATTTCGGCGAGCCTCCACTGAATTGATTCGAACGTGGAAGCGCCTTGTGGATCTGAGAATCCTGAGGATTTGAAGACCAGTCCATTCGATTTGAACCCCTCATCCCCAATGAAAGTGATCGTAGGTTTTCTGGGAACCTTGCCTCCTTCCCCATATGATCTTTGCAAAGTATCCAAGTGCGCCGCCCTGCCGCCATTACCTACACTGCCTCCAGGCCATGATCCCCCTGAAAAAGCAAATCTTTTCATGTCTCTCACGAGAGATGCTATTGAGGATGCCCCGGCACCTCCTATTCCGGAATAAGTGCCCGAGTCTGCAGGGGCTCCCTTCCACCTAGCCGAGTCCGCTTTTTCTAGAGGCTCCAACTGAGCNGCAAAGGCGTCAATGATCGGGTTNATCTGATCTTCCTGCCACAAAAGGTCCCTCAACTCACGGACCTCATTNAAATATTCAGGCCAAAGTTCCGGCGTCGAATTCCCATCAGCTCCCCCTCCACCGGCAGAGAAGAGTGCATTATANACAACGTCATGGCCACTGTTCCACGTCGGNCCCCAACTCGCATCAGTGTCCCAAGGTAAAATCCACAGCTTCCCGTTATAATTATTTGCNGGCAAATAGTCCGGTTCAAAATAATATACCATATTCTTGTTAGCGCTGGGCCAGAAGTCGTAATGACGTATCGCCTCAGCAAGTGCATGCCACCTGTTCCACTTATGCACATTCACATGAGCCCTTATAAATTCAGGTGAATCTCTGCCATCCAGCTGATTCTCAATAGTTGAATGGTCACGTCCGTTATTGGGAGCAAAGGCTGCCTGATATCTTTGCTGCTGCCTCCAATCAGATGTCTGATTAATGAGCTTGTACAGGTTTCCCTTTTCTAGTCCGTGTGACTCCATGAAGCGAACGTCGTAAGTTTCAATTATGAAATTAAAACCATGAAAGTCGCCTCTCCATTTGTCCGGCGACTCTTCCTCATTATCTATGACTCTCCAATGGACCCAATGGGTTCTTGGGCCTGGGACTCCAATCTTATTAAAAAGAAACATAGAGACTGCCTCATTGAGCCCATAAGTGAGCGTTCCCCGGTTATCAAAACCTTTACCTGTAGTCAGTGTCCTCCGTTTCTTTTGATACTTTTTCCCATTATGGTCCCTGGCCTGAAAATACGAACCTGCGTTAAATCGAAAACGCATGGATCTCTTGCCTCGGTTATGGTACCTGCCATTGGCTCCCCTGAGCCTGTACTTGATATTATCATAGACGACCCCATCATAGACCATGGCCCCTTGCCAGTTATAATAAAACCGGGCCTGCGTTCCCTGGCTTATTTGTTTGCCTCCATTATAGGCATAACAATCAGCATAATCTGATTGCCTGGTAATTAGATGATAGACCGGNAAAGACTCCATCGAAGAGCCTGCCTGACCTTCATAATTTGGAATTCCATCATAAACAAAATACGCAAAATTGAGTGATTCATCATCTATGAACGGTGCGCGGACCCGAGCACCCTCAGTGTCTTCAATNGTGATGCGNTACCGGACCAGCGAACGGTTATCATTGGGCGGAACCAGAGCACTATACATATCTTCGCCTGAAGCGAATTCTCCTTGGTTCCCATTCTTAATCATCGGCACCGATACCCAGCCCTTTTCGTAATCCGGATTGTCCTGCTGAGGATTGTTGACTGGAATGTTCGGGACCGGATGAGGAAGTTTGGCCGGTACAAAGGAACCGGGGCCAATTACACAATATTCAAGAGTCACTGACTTGACTCCCTGAGGATCAGTCACTTTNGCGCTAATTATTACAGCATCATTTGAACTTGGCTCTACCGGTTCGTGCCTAACTTTACGAATATTGGGCGGAGCATTTGATGAAAAGGCAGTGTTCCTGGAACCCGGACTAGGTGTATAAACCGCCTCTTCGAGTTTGGGCCTGATTATTTCAAGATCGAATCCCANGTCACTGTTAGAGAGACTAGAATTGAACAATTGCACTGACACCGTGTTTTTACCTTCAACTAAAAAGGCGCCAGGATTTTTAATTGATTTGGTGTACTCTTTCCCTTCATCCCTTGAGCCTGATGCTCTGTCCCCGAAAGAAGGCTCACCCTCAAAGTTCAGCCTTTCGACTTCTTGGCCATTAATCCATAAAACAAAGCCATCGTCGGCAACATAGTGAAGGTCGATNACTGAAGGAATTTCACCCGGCGCAACTTCAAACTCATTGCGTAAAAACACACTGGTATAATTGCCCCGCATATCATCGAATGCCGTNTTAATAGTGACCCCGTTCACTCTTCCATATCCTACCGGAGACTGGACATTACTTGACCAACTCTCATCCAACTCAAATTCCNCGAAACGCCAACTGCTGATCGGATCCGATGCCTCAGAATCACCGGGCCTCCATTTCCATGAATTGTCTCCGTAGCCCAAAAGAGTCGCCTCATTGAGACTGACCTGAGGAGCAGAGGCTTTCCAGGAACTGCCCAACGAATTGTCCAGATCTGGATTCAAAAGCTCCATCGAAGCCCCCTCACCACTCGGAGCCACTGGCCATGGAAAGCCCGTCTTATAGTCGACCAAATCAACGACCTCATCATTGGAATCCCTGANCCTGAGNGTTTCCCCGTCAGAATCCAATTTCCCATCATACGGGCCAAGGGCCGAGGAGTTAAGAGTTTCCCTTAATGTNTCAGGGTCCTCAGCGATGACTAGATATGCGCCCGCTCCAATCTTAACTCCCTCAGAAAACACATAGTCCACTGCTCCCGACAAACGCCACCCACTAAGATCCACTTCACCATCCCCAGGGTTAAAGAGCTCGACGAATTCCTGCCTAACTGTGTTGTCGGGAGGATTATGATGGATCTCATTTATGACAATTGCCGAACTTGCCCCTAGCATCAGTAAGTTGGCTAATGCGGAAATGAATGGAACGGATTTAGTTAAAGCGCGAAAATATATCATCAGCTGATCTAATATATCAAAAATACGCATCAAAGAAAGCCCCTAACTTTGAAATGCATTCTTGCCCGGAACTGAGGGCATAAGAATGCCCGTCAATCCAATTTGGTGACAGAAAAATTCAAATCACGGCTCTTGGCCGGTCGGACAAATCACAATCTCCCTCACACAAACTTCCTGCGGCATTTGGTAAGAAAACAGAACCGACTCGGCTATTGATTCGGGCTTAAGCGCGCCTCCTATCTGCTCGGCATAATCCATCCACCCTTTCCTTGCCTCCTCTTCGCACCCATGATCCAAGAGCTCGGTATAGACCATTCCCGGAGCTATAGTAATTAGTCTGACATTACTCCCNGAAACCTCCTCACGTATATTTTCAGTNATGGCATGNACTGCAAACTTNGTNCCNCANTAAACTGTATGNTCAGGAAAGGTCTTNATCCCCGCAATGGATCCCATGTTNATGATNGTNCCNCTTTGCCGNNCAACCATGTCTTTGAGAACCAAATGAATNCCGTTAAGGACTCCTCTAATATTAACATCAAGCATCTTCTGCCAATCCTCAGGGTCCTGAGCCTGAGGCTTTCCGTTAATCATGACTCCCGCATTATTAATCATGCAATCAACTTCACCGTAACTGTCCTGAGCCTCTGAAATTGCNGCTTTCATTCCTTCAAGGTCAAGAACNTCGACCTCTTTGCAGATAGCATTTGGTAAATTCATAGACTCCATCAGCTCGATTCTCCGAGCCATCAGAAGCAGCGGGTAACCTGCTTCTGAAAAGGCCTTAGCAGTGGCTGCTCCGATGCCGGAACTGGCTCCAGTTATTGCNATTAATTTCTTATTGTCCATCCCNCGATCTTACAGAATCTGAGGCTAATAAATCAAATCAATTGATATGTATTTTTACTGAACTGAGCTCAGATGAACTGCTCAAGTGATCCTATTTTCTACTCACTGACCATTTCTCNCCCAGCAAAACACGGATNCCCTGNCCNTCNAANGTNACTTCATATGAACCGTTCTTATCNATTTGCATATGGGTCCTTTTGCGAATGTCGCTAGGATCTTGAGGCAAATCATAAGGAACAAAAACACTCAGAAAATATTCATCTCGGAGGCCCCTAATAGGACGGTAAGAGAAGGCTGTGATGTTAGGTCCAGTGTCCTGAGAATTGGATTGTTTCAATTTCCCATGCTGAGAGTTTTCATGAGGATACATGATGAGCAAGAGCCTGGACTTGCCTCTTTTCCACCACGCATTGTCTAGCGGAGGAACATCGAACCAGTTCTCTTTCTGCCCCCCCGATTCCATGGTTTCCTCAAAGCCCAGATGCCACACGGGCCCGGCCAGATACTCATTACCAAGAGACTCTGAGCCGCGGTACTTATCCATTACGACAAAATGGCCCTCTCTAGTCAGCACTGATTTTCTCTCCCAACGGCTTCCCTTGCCGTAATAATCATTAAAAGCGAACTGCCCATAAGAGTCGCCNTCAGCATTATTCTCCGCCGCAACAAAATCATCATCATGTTTAATGTTGCCGCGGCGCATAAAATCACGCTGNTCACCTTTCCTGTCAGGGTGCAGTGGAAATTTATGGCGGCCATGGAGGACCAGCAAAAGGTCCAGACTCTCTTCTCCAGTCCCTCCACCGATAGGTACATCATTCCTATAGACGTTATTATATTTGCCCGAAGTGTGGAGGTACTTGGACCCGGAAACCGAATACTCGTAAAGATGTCCGGACACATTATCCAAATGCTCATCCTTGTGAGGGTAGAGAAAATAAGCGGCGAATGGAGTCCCGGCCCGTCGGTCCCGATTAAGGTACAGCCTTTCTGGAACCTTTTCTTTCATCGAACTAAGCTCTCCAACCATTGAACCGCCTCGAGGCACTTCAGGCCTGATTCCGCGCTCAACGAACCAAGCAAAACGTCTCTGGTAAGCTGAGAGGTACTCTGCAGGAACTTCCCCATTAGTGGGACGGCCCCCAATTGCCACTTGCTCAGCTGCCCACAAATAATGGGAGTTCTTATAATGCTTTGCGAGGCGGTACCAGAAATGCCCATCTCTGGGTGAAGTCTCAACGCTATAATAGCCCACGTTCCAAGGATCTTTATAAATGGAGTTAAGGTCTTTTCTCACCAACGATCCAGAATTAGGGTTCCCGCGAACGCCTCCACCATGTACAAATCCCAGGCACCTCCTGGCAACTGAATGGATCAGGTCCTTTTCTTTTTCTATCCTGCCAGTCGCCTCTGCAATATCAATCAGGCCATGAAGAAAAATTGGCCCNTANGGATAATAGGTCCACTCGGTCCAATCCNCNAAATCAGACAGGCTCTTCCATATCCTGTCAATCCATGCCTCCGCCTCAGCTGCCTGAGGCGAATCCGGATAAAGTTTCAGGGCAAGAGCAATTCCTCCTGCATTGCCAAAGGAATGGTTATTTGCAGACTGGGCCTTCTTTTTAAAATTGATAAATCGCGGCTCAAGGCTCTGCTTTACAATTTCCTCAAAACGAATCNTCTCTTCGTTCGTGAGCATCCCCTGNNTGGCTAATTCCTCNTAAATTCTCATCCTCGCAGCGCCTCCCCAGCCCCCATGATAACCTCCTCCGTGAATGTCCCTATATGCTTTGCGCCCCTCAACATCAAGGACTGACTCTTTCCTGTCTCCGGTCAGCGTTGTGTAATATAAATACAACAGATCACCTTCCCCCTTCTCCTTTAACCTCTGATGCCGGTCCAGTATGAGTCCTCTAAAAACTGCACGGAGCACTTTCAAAGCACCCTCATCTTTCCTGCCACCATCCACATAGCGGCACCTTAACCTGTCCCAGCCCCACCAGCCCCTTGAGAAAGAGTGCTTCTCCACGGCCGCCATCGATTTCCTCAAAGCGTCCTCCATTTCATCTATATTTTTAACATCCATGTATGACTCTCGTGGATGACCCGAAAGGAGAGAATCCTCATCAGCAAACAATTCTCCAAAACTGAAAAGAGCAAAGAGACCCAGTACCGATTTTAAATAACCTAAACTCATTGATACTTAATTATTTTTCATTCATAGATTTTCACCAATAACTGTCTGACTTCGATCCTCGTCTGCTTAGGACCATTGCACAGTTCAAAACCTATTTTGCCATTTAGTCGTCCCCCCTCATGAACAACATCAATCGTACTCACCCCATTGAGCCAAGCCCGGATATGATTGCCTCTGGCCTCAACATAATAATGATTCCACTGACCATCTTTGAGGAACCTCGAAACGTACTTTGGGTTGAACTGTTGAACCATTCCGTCTCCTCCCTGTTCCCACAAGCATCCCCAATAAGATTTCCCCATGTCAACCTGATAGCCCGGCACATCATTGAATGAGACCGGCTCTAACCTTATCCCGAAACCAGAATTTGCCCCGCTCCCAGTCATTTTGAATGTCACGTGAGCCGCAAAGTCTCTGTAAGAATCTTTGGTCCAGCAAAAATGATGGAGACCCCCATCAGACTCTCCAATGATGCTACCTTTTTTAATGGCCCAATGATCTTTCTCGTGCTCCCAATTCGATGGCTCTTCAAGGAGGTCAACCCATCCCTCACCCACTGGATTGCCATTATTAAGGATGCCTTCTTGCGGAAGGTTTCTTATCAGGGGATCAAAGAGCTCATTTATCTTCTCCACAGTAACTTCTACTAGCATATCACCCCCTTCAGAGCCGACTGCGCAGCTCTCAGGCCTAGAGCCATATCCTCCACTCTTAATTCCTCTGGCAGTTGACAAGTAATGAGCAGGCCCCACTAACTGCACAACACATGTCATTTTAGCATCACTTCGCCCAAGTATCCTTAGCCCATATTCTGTATATAGTTCGAATTGGTTAGTGCAAACTGCAACATCTCCGATCCTTAGAACATGAATCTCTGAAGGGTATGCCCCTCGCGGATCATTTTTAAATAGTTCCTGCCTCTGGAGGGTCTGCTCTCTCCAGGAAATTTGCCTAGCGAGCCTGTGCGCCTTGGACTGATCTTTCTTAAGCTCTTTTTCATAAGCCTCCTTCCAGCCTTTGATTTCTTTGATTTGAGATTCAGAGAGTTTCCATCCCGGCAAAGGAACAGTTTCTGTATAGTGAGAGAAATTGATTTTGGATTTTCTTTCATCTTTGACAAGTGAGTAGGTGTCCAAGACTGATTCTGCTATCCTCCGACCAAATTCATCGAGCCAAGATTTAACTCCTCTTAATTTCATCATCCGGTCCTCTGCCTCGTTATGAACTCTTCTCCATGGGCCCTGATCGCCCGCGGCTCCGCACCAGGAAACGACAACATGATCCTCTCCCAATGCACTCTTGAGCCTCTTTCTTACAGGCTCCCAAAAATCAGCACTGATTTTATTGCCTCCAAAATATTCCTGTGAAGGAGACCAAACGTTCACGGCAGTGGCCAAAGGGACCCCCTCTTCATCAAAG
>PAPL01000076.1 GCA_002708885.1 Verrucomicrobiales bacterium
GCAACAGTTTGCAGAATCTCTGGCCGATCAGAGCGATAGCTTAGTGGCTTCATATGGTGACCTTGCATCTAAACGCATTTCAGAGAATTTGAGTAAGGTTTTCACAGTCAAAAAAGATTTAAATGTATTAAAATCAAATGAGGCGTTAATATTTGGAGAGGGTGCATTTGAAGTTGATGCGACGGACGGTGCGGTTAAGGGATGGAGTAATCCTCAGTATTACCTTGTATGGCCGATCAATGTTCCCGAATCAGGCACTTATGCTATTTCGGTTAACGTGGCAACTCCTTCTGGAGGAGGGGGAGAATTTGAGGTTGTTTTGGCTGGAGGAAGAGAAGTCGCTCGGACTCCAAAAGGAGATCAGTTCACTGACGTTCAAGTTGGGACTTTTGAGATTAAAGATCCAGGAACCTATAGAGTTATAATTTCAGGTATTAATCTTGATCAAAAATCAGGTCAATTGATGTATCTGCGTTCAGTTACACTGAAAGGCAATTGAATATTCTTTAGCGCTCCTGCTCCCATCCTGTCACTTTTCTGTCCTCGAATTCAACGATGGCCGATGTGTATGGGATATATCCTACACTGGTAGAATTGTAGAAAGGACCGTAATAGTCATGATGATAATAGTGATGATTACTATATATTATGTTTTGATTCAATATGGGCATATGAGATGAATATCGCCATTTCTCAACGTCTTTCCCATTAATGGTGCTTTCCTTGATCCCGTCTGGTCTTCCCCATGACAGATAGACTGCATCCATAGTCATGCCTTTTAAAATTCTCCCGTTGGACACAGCGTTTTTTTGAGTTCCAGTAAGAGCGGCGAACATTTTGGGATTCCCATCAATTCTTGATTGAATTGTTGATGTGCAATTGCAAAGCAATAAGGTTGAGGCGGAAAAAAGAATAATTTTTAAATACATAACTTATATATAATTTTGGAATATATTAAATCCTAATATATTCAACAGTAATAATCTAACAATACGATACAAAAGTGGAAGATAGTTTTGGACATCATATTTCATATCTCAGAATTTCAGTGACAGACCGCTGTAATGAGAGATGTGCGTATTGTATGCCTAATGAGTTTCAGGAATGGTTGCCTAGAGAAGGAGTGATGAGTTATGAGGAAATATTGAGGGTTGTGAGAATCGCTGTGAGTCTGGGAGTGAGTAAGATAAGAGTTACCGGAGGTGAGCCTCTGACCAGAAGGGATGTTATCCCATTCATTAAGCGCTTGCGTAAGATAAATGGGATCAAGGAATTGGGGATCACGACGAACGGAACTTTACTTTCTCAGTCAGTAGGAAAATTTAAAACGGCAGCAGCGGCGCTTGCTGGGGCTGGGGTTAGCACAGTCAACGTGTCACTTGATACTTTGGATGAGAGAAAATATGTGGCAATCACCGGTCGGCCATATTTAGAACGGGTCATTGAGGGTCTTGATGATTTGATAGATGCCGGTTTCGATAAAGTGAAGATTAATACGGTTCTGATGAGAGGCAGGAACGATGATGAATTGCTTGATTTAGTGGATTTTACTCATCAAAGAAATTTACTTTTAAGGTTCATAGAAATGATGCCAGTTAGTACTAACGATGTTCTTAAAGAGTCTAATTTTCTTCCCTGCGGGGAAGTTATGAAATTCCTCTCTGATACTTTTGGTGGTCTCGAACCGAGTGCTAATTACAGGACTAATGGCCCGGCAACTTATTATAAGATTTCAGGAAGAGACCAGTTAATTGGCTTCATCGGCGCTATGACTAATTTACATTTTTGCGAATCATGTAATAAGCTTAGATTAACTTGTGATGGTAAATTAAGGCCTTGCTTGGGGAGTCATCTAGAATTTGACTTATTGTCTGAGATCCGTTCCGGTGCCAGTGATGAGAGGATCGCTGATTTTATTCGCGAGGTAGTTGCTAGAAAACCCAAAGCGCATGATTTTCTATCAAATTATCAACCGGGTCGTAAAATGATTGCTATTGGAGGCTGAAAAAATGAATCAATTATCTCATGTAAATACAGAGGGTGAAGCTAATATGGTGGATGTTACAGACAAGCCTGAAGTGTCTCGTACAGCAACTGCGACCGGGTTCATTGAGATGCATGAAGAAACGATAAATTTGGTTAATGAAAATAAGCTCAAAAAGGGGGACGTCTTAACTGTGGCTAAAATCGCTGGAATTTCTGCGGCTAAGAAGACATCGGAACTAATACCCCTCTGCCATCCCTTGCCGCTAACTAGTGTCTCGGTTGACTGCTTGCCAGAAACGAATGGAATACTGTTGAGATCTACAGTCAAGACTAGTGGTAAGACAGGCGTAGAAATGGAAGCGTTGAGCGCTGTCAGTGTTGCGGCTTTGACCCTCTATGACATGTGTAAAGCAGTTGATAAGACTATGGTTATAGGAAATATCACACTCGAATCCAAAGAAAAGCACTAATACCAATGAACGTAGGGATTATTACGATATCGGACCGAGCTTCGGCCGGAGAATATGAAGACCATGGAGGGCCGGCCTTGAAGGCTGAGTCTGATAAGCGTGGCTGGCATGTGCTGGCTGATGCAATCGTTCCTGATGATAAGGGGAGGATCAAGGAAATGATCCTCTCTTTTGAGGCGCAGGGTTGTAATTTAATACTGACGACCGGAGGAACTGGTATCGCTGATCGGGACGTGACGCCTGAGGCTGTTAGGGAAATAATGAGAGTTGAAATTGACGGCTTTGGTGAATTGATGAGGATGCGTAGCGTTGATATAACCCCAAATGCGATCTTGTCCAGGGGCCTGGCAGCTGTAGTTGGCAGTGCTCTTGTTATTACTCTTCCAGGTAAACCTAAAGGTGCTGTGGAATGTTTGGAATTTGTGGAAGGGGCAATTGCCCATACAGTCAAATTGTGTGCAGGTGACCCGACTTCGTGCTGAGTGAAATCTTAAATGATTATCCTAAGCGTTGATTCTTGAGGGCTAAGGTTTTCTTGGCTATTCTTGAGATGATTAATGTCACACTGACGGTTGCTATTAATCCGATACAGATGATTGCCCAGTTCAATGGAGAATTTTTTGTTGTGAGAATTGTCTTTCCTAAGGATCCTAAGTAAGTATATGCGACAGTGCTGGGTATCATTCCTGCCCATGATGAGATAATATATGCAACTAGGCGTATTTTAGTCAGCCCAAGGGCATAATTTAATAGAAAAAATGGGATAATCGGGCTGAGCCTTGCCAAAAAAATGATTTTCCAGCCTTCTCTACTAATGGCCATGTCCATTGCTGAGAATTTGTGGCTTTCATTAATTTTTTTTTCGATGAATCCTCTCGCCAAATAGCGTGATATGAGGAATGCAGCGGTTGCTCCTAACGTTGAGCCGATAGAAACGAGAAGGAGACCATTCCAGAAACCGAAAGTGGCGCCGGCTCCAAGAGTCAGAGGGGATCCGGGGATAAGGCATATGCAGGCGAGAACATAAACCAACACGAACAAGCATTTCCCTACATTTCCCAGCGATTCAATGTATTCAATCAGTGTGGGTATTTTTGTGATGAGGCCAAATTGAATCTGGCAAAAAATAACAGNAATTAATGTAATGCATCCCCAGAACCACTTNTCTCTGAGAGGATTCATTATTTAAATTTCAGCAGCATTATTGTTATCCGATGGGCGTATCATATAATAAAACCCGACACCAGCTAGGAGGCATCCTCCCGCTAAGAACCCCATGGACCGTATTGCTAGATTGCCCCAGCTTTCTTGATATGAAATAAGAATCGCGGCNAAAAGAATTGCTATTCCGTTAAGAATTTTGACAACAAAATTGAANGCTCCCCAATAAATACCAACTAGGCTTTCTCCGCCCCTTTCCTTGGCACAGTCCACTACACCCTCTGCTTCTACTCCCAAAAGAACGGCAACCATTGGTCCTCCTAAACCAAAGACCACAGAAGCGGTCATTAAGGGGTCAATGATCAAGCTNCTGCCAAGTAATCCGCAACAGCCATAGACAATGGAAAGGGCAATCGAGGCGTACAACATACTTCNTAGCCAGCCAAAACGGNGTTGAATCTTTGGAACTAAAAGGAAACAGATGACAGCCATTCCCAAGAGGGGGCCTAGCAGTTGAGCCACATCTCCCACAGAACCACCTAATAAGTCAGTTGCTATGAATGGGGCAGCGGTAGTCATTATTGTGAAAGACATTTGAGATCCTCCGAAAAGAGCAATGAGTGCTAAGAATCTCCTATGCTTTAATGCTTGTGCAATNCCTGACCAGAGTGAAGACGAACTGGTTTGACTTTCAGTTGGTTTATTTTCTTTTATTGTAATGTCATTNTTTTGGGGGCACGCAAAGAATGGCAGNGCCATCAAAATGACTGCTACAGCGCTAAAGCTTAGTGCNGCTATTGAGAATCCGAGCCGTTCAATTAATGCGCCACTTACGACAAAACCGATTCCCGAGGCGAGGACAATTCCGAGCCCAAGCAAGTTTGAAAGCTTTGCACGGACTTTCATGTCACCATCTGCGTAATCATCAATGAGGCTCCAGTAGGGGATGGCGTAGAATGTGTACCCGATGAAAAAAATCAATAGACCTAATGTTAAAAGAGACCAAGCAAATGGTTTTGATAAACTGTGATTTGCNGAGAAAGCCAACGCTAATCCTATTGGGGCCAATGAAAAAGAAAACCACAATAGGGTCCTCCTTTGAAATCCTTTTCGAACCCATGAATCGGTTAATCTTCCGGCGATCGGGTCGGTGACTCCATCAAATACCCGAAAAGAAAAGAATAATATCCCTAAAGTAATGGCCGGGAATAGTTCTGTTCCAGAGCTTTCCAGATCNCCATATTTAAGAATCCATTGGTAAAGGAAACGAGAAAGGCTCATGACCCCTATCTGACCACAGAGAAACAGTAAGTACTTTGTAATGGGCATAATTAATTTTGATGAGCCAATTTAAGTTGCTCATAATCTTCTTATCAATGAGGCTCCAGCGATAGTAAAAAAGAAAATATTCTCAAACCTCACCAAAAATCATACTTACAATACAAAAAAGAAGCTTTGTTTTCTTATGAAGAACGTAACNATTCGTTNTGTTACTAGTGAGGCAAGGAAGTTCATGCATTGGCCTATATAGAGGAGTGCCCTACAAGGATGCCTGTGCATTATTGTGTAATGCTTTAGCTGCCCTTAGTCCGTCGACCGCTGNGGACAGAATGCCGCCAGCGTATCCTGCTCCCTCTCCGGCGGGGTAAAGCCCTTTTGCTGATGGGCTTTGCATCGAAGAGTCTCGTAAAATTCTTAATGGTGATGATGATCTTGTTTCTGCTGCGGTCAGGACCGCGTCTTTGCGATCAAACCCTTCAATTTGTTTACTGATANTGTGAACGGATTGCTGCATTATTTTTACCACGTACTCGGGTAAGCATTCTCTTATATCTGTCATTATAACACCTGGTCGATAAGAAGGGATAACATTACCGATTTCAGAAGATGCGGTGTTCTGCATGAAATCGCCAAGTAATTGGGCAGGGGCGCGNCCATCAGGATCACCTGATTGAAAAGCTTTTTGCTCCCATTGACGTTGAAATTGGATTCCCGACAATGGNTTTCCTGAATCCTCAAAGTCTTCTGGAGAAATTTCAACCATGAATCCTGAGTTTGCGTTAGCATCAGCTCGGGCATAGCTGCTCATGCCGTTAGTNACTGTGAGCCCGTGCTCTGAACTTGCAGCGACGACTAATCCTCCGGGGCACATACAGAAAGAATAACAGGTTCTACCTTTTTTATTTTTTTGGTGTTGCACAAATTTATATGGGGCNGCCCCTAATTTCTGGTGACCTGCCGCTGATCCGTACAAGGAACGATCTATCATTATTTGAGGATGCTCGATACGCGCACCTATGGAAAATGGTTTGCTCTGCATTTCGATTCTGTTTTTATGCAACATTTCAAAGGTGTCTCTGGCGCTATGACCGACAGCGAGGATTATGTTACCAGAGATAATTTCTTCTCCAATTGAAGTCCTTACACCAACNGTTGTTCCTGAGTCTATAATGATGTCATCGACTCTTGATTGGAATTTTATCTGACCTCCAAGTTCGAGTATTTCTTTTCTTATGGATCTGATAACCCTAATGAGNTTATCTGTACCGATGTGCGGTTTCCCCTTATATAAAATATCGCTAGGTGCTCCATGTGCTACCAATTCTTCAANTACTAGACNCACTGCTCCATCACGGTCCTTTATNCCTGTATAAAGTTTTCCGTCNGAAAANGTGCCGGCTCCTCCTTCTCCAAATTGTACATTTGATTCTGAATTNACCATGCCGCCTTCTCTCCAGAACTTTGTTACGTCCCGGGCTCTTGGTCCGGCTTCCTTGCCTCTTTCAAGGATTATTGGGCATGNNCCGGATCGGGCCAGATAAAGAGCAGCAAAGTATCCGCAAGGTCCTGCCCCTATAATGAGTGGGTTTTGGTAATATGACTTTGGTTTGTNTTNCCCTATACTGAAAACAGGCTCCTTTGCANATTTGACATCGGNGCTTTTCGCCNTTGAAATGATTTCAGTTTCGAAAGTTCCGGCGTCAACATGAATTGTGTAAACTAGTCTTATATCAGAAGATCCTTTCTTCCTTGCATCGATTGAGCATCGATGAATTTTCCAGGTGAAGTTTTTTTCTTTAGNNAGCCTAAGTTTTCGGANCAGTGCTCTTTCCAATTCAGAGTCTTGGTGAGCCAGCGGTAATCGGATCTGTGAAACTTCAATCAATTATTGATATTATCGGGCAATTAAGAGGAGTTGTCATTCATACATTTTTTTTAGATTATTTTGAATATATGACTGATCATGTGATGATGAATGATGTTATAAGATTAAAGCCGCTTTATAAAGAGCGGGTTTGGGGAGGGCGCAAATTAGAATCTATTTTTCATAGGCAGTTACCCACTGGCGTGGATTTGGTTGGTGAATCTTGGGACATTGTTGATAGAGAAGAGAGCCAAAGCATTGTGAGTGATGGAGAACTCAAAGGTAAAACTCTGAATGAATTATGGTTAGATTACAAAGAATCTATTTTCGGCCCTAATTTACCGGAGGAGGGAAGGTTTCCGGTGCTCATAAAAATCCTTGATGCGAGGAAAAAATTATCTTTGCAGGTGCATCCCCCTGAAAACATTGCTTCAGAAATTGGAGCCGATCCAAAAACTGAGATGTGGTATATTGCCGAAGCGGATCCTGGGGCTGAAATATATTGTGGTTTCAAGGATAAAATCACTAGTCTTGAGTTCATTGAAAAAATCAATGGTGGTCTCGCTGATGATTTATTACATAAAATTGCGGTTGCAAAAGGAGACTTCATCTTTATTCCGAGTGGTAGGTTGCATGCAATTGGTGGAGGCATAGTGATATTTGAAATTCAGCAGAATAGTGACAGCACATACAGAGTGCATGATTGGGGCCGAACCGGACTGGATGGTAATCCAAGGAAATTGCATATCGATGAGGCGATACGATCTATTGACTTCAAGGACATTCAGCCAAGCAAAGGGCGCGCTGAAAATAATTTCCTCGTTCGATGCCCTTATTTTGAAGTCGAGCAAGTAGACTTGCTGGCAATGGAGCCCGTTAATGCTACTGTGAATTCGAATTTTGCAATTATTTCGGTAATTGAGGGAGCGTTAAGTTGTGGTCGGTCCAATTTTATGAGTGGTGATTCTTTTATCGTTCCTGCACAAATTGGAGCGGAACCACTTCAGTTAGCTTGTCATGTCCCCACAAGGATTCTTCGCACAACTATACCCAAAAAGCACTAATGTTCTTTTTGGCGGGATTAGGAAACCGATTTCCTGATCGCTTCTGCTAGGTCCTCGTCCTGTCGTGGAAAGACCGTTCTTAAATCAATTTTATAGGCTCCATCCGCAGTATAGCCCATGACAGGATTCGTGTTGCATCTTAGCTTTTCGGCTAGCTTGGAGATTGAAATGTTTTCAGGCTTTAGATCTATGGTGACTGAAGGAATCGAGGATTTGGGCATCGTTCCTCCCCCGATTCTCGATTCTCCTTTCCCTGCACATGCATTCAGTGGTAACCCCTCGAGTTTCTTTATAATTAATTCAGCTCTTGAATTTAATTGTTCATTTGTCATTGAGAGCATGTCTAGTATTGGGACGCTAGTGTTTTCCTTTAAATACAATTCAGTCACCTCCTCTAACATTGAAAGTATTAGTTTGTCGCACCTCAATGCTCGGAAAAATGGTTCTTTCTTTATCCCTCTAACTAGCTCAGAATTTCCGGCAATGATCCCGGCTTGTGGCCCTCCTAGTAATTTATCTCCACTATAGCAAATAAGGTCGACTCCTTTTGCCAGGATTTCAGATGGGGTAGGTTCATGATCCACTGGTCCGAATTCTTCAGTATTTACCGCGGCACCGCTTCCAAGATCTTCACAGAAAGGGACTCCTTTATTTTTTGCTAACTGAGCCAGTTCTTCAGTTTCTGCATTTTCTATGAAGCCTCCCATGTAAAAGTTGCTTTGATGAACTTTTAATATTAGAGCAGTATCATCACTGACCGCATTTTCATAATCACTGATGGTCGTTTTGTTTGTTGTTCCGATTTCGTGGAGGGTTGCTCCGCTCGCAAGCAGTATGTCAGGTATTCTGAAACCGCCACCGATTTCAACTAGTTGACTTCGCGAAATGATGACTCTTTTTTTATTGCCTCTTACGAAGTGTCTTAAAATGATCACAAGGGCAGAGGCGCAATTATTAACTGCGGTTGCTGATTCGGCACCAGACAATAGGGCCAGACACTTTTCAAGGTACGCAGCACGGCCACCTCTTTCTCCAGTATTTAAATCTAATTCTAGATTATTATAATTAGTTGCTATCGAACATAACCTATCAGCAACGCTGTCTGGGAGAGGGGACCGTCCCATATTGGTGTGAATTAATACACCTGTACCGTTAATTGCTGAGGCTATCCTTGTTCTGGAAAGTGAATTAAGTCCATTCCGTAATTCAGCAATATAATCATTAAAATCCGGAATGTTTTCCGGATCGTCTCTTAGATCTTCAATTGATTTCCTAATTACGCTCAGAACAATTGGCCTAGGAAGATCAATATCCTCCAGTTCTTTAAGAGTTTTATCGACTGCTGGGAGTCTGCTAAGGTCAGCTTTACTCATTTGAATTTTTCAATTGATTGCATTAGGGATTTTAATTCAGCTACTTTCTCGGGAAATTTTGAGGCCAAATTCTTTGTCTCGCTCAGATCATTTTCAAGATCATAAAGCTCTTCTGTTTTTATTCTGTTATCTTCAATTGCGTAACCATAGAAATGAGCATTTCCTTTGAGGTATTTCCATTTTCCTTGACGGACTCCCGCGTCGTTGAAATAAAAATAATCTCTTCCTTTTCTCCTCTTTCCAAAGAGAAGGTCAGTCTGATCCATTCCATCGATGTGGCGGTCATCTGGTATTTTATATTCGCAGAGGTTGGCGAATGTGGGCATAAAGTCAATGGTGGCAAATATAGCATCGGACACATGGCCAGCTGGAACTTTTCCTGGCCAGCGTACAATGCATGGTAGGCGGTAACCACCTTCATAGCAGGACCCTTTTCCATTCCTCAGTGGGCCCGATTCTCCCCAGAAAACAGATCCCTTAGGATGNCCCTTTTTTTTCATGGTGTATTTATCTTGGTTCCAGGGGCCATTGTCGCTGGTGTAAATTACTAAGGTGTTTTGTTTCAACCCTAACTCATCAACTGTGTCCAATAAGCGGCCCGTTTCGTGATCGAACTCTTCAACAACATCACCGTACAAGCCTCCCTCTGATTTTCCCCGGAAATTCGGTGATGCATCGATGATTGTATGCATCATGGTATGAGCAAGATATAAGAGGAAGGGTTTTTTGGGATCACGGATTTCTTTCAGATAATTTATTGACTTGTTAGTGTAAAGTTTAATGAGTTCGTCCATCTTTTCGCTCACCAGAGCACGTTTATTATTCTCATGAATTGTGACGGTCCCTCCATCATTAGCTCCTAATGGTCCGAAGTAATAATCAAAGCCCTTGGCGTTGGGCATGCGTTCGAGTATTGGTTTTCGGTTTGATACATCCCACTTTCCTATGCATGCTGTCTGATATCCAGATTCACGCATCAGTTCCGCAAATGTTATTTCTGACGCAGGCATGCTCCAACCCTTGCTTCTTATGGGTTGCCTGCCGGTCAGTAGCGCGGACCGTGAAGGTCCGCACACGGTTTGAGAATAAAAAGAAGTGAATTTTGTACCTTCTTTTGCGAGGCCATCCAGTCTGGGCGTTTTATTCTTTTTGTTTCCATAACAACCAATGTCCGCATATCCCTGATCATCAGTGAAAATGATCAGGACATTGGGCCGAGCATCGATCTTATTAATTGAGAAAAGAGCCACTACTAAATATAAGAGGGAAATGTTGAAATATTTGCGCATTATTGGGTTGTTTGGCGTGACTAATATAATCGTCTTAATATTATAAAGACTGATAAAAGCCACTAATGGGAAAAGCGGAGAGGGAAGGAATCGAACCAACCAGGGCAGCATAACTACCCTCAACGGTTTTGAAGACCGCGGAGGCCACCAGGCACCCATCACTCCCCATTAGTCTTATCAATATATTGAGCATTAATAGAAATTCAATTCTCTGCTGACAAAGTTCAAAATAAGGGGCAAAATGCATACTTCATAAGCAGAACATGGCTGATAAACATTTCATAAACGACGATTTTTTACTTTCTAGTGATACTGCGTGTCAGCTTTATCATGATTATGCCGCAGAAATGCCGATAATTGATTATCATTGCCATTTGCCTCCAGAGGAGATTGCGGAAGATAAGCACTGGGAAACTATGACCGAGCTTTGGCTTGGTGGAGACCACTATAAGTGGCGAGCGATGCGTTCGAATGGAATAAAGGAAGAAATCATTACAGGTTCTGCAGGGGATTGGGAAAAGTTTTCGGCATGGGCTGATACAATGCCGAAACTTTTAGGTAATCCTCTTTATCACTGGAACCAACTTGAGCTGGCTCGTTACTTTGATGTTTTTGAATTGCTAAGTTCAGATACAGGCAGGGATATATACGACAGATGCAATGCAATGCTCGGCCCTGAAGGTATCTCATCAAGGACTTTAATCAGAGATTCTAAAGTAGCAGCTATTTGTACAACTGATGATCCTTGTGATTCTCTTTCCCACCATGAGTTCCTTTCCAAAGATGATTCTATTGAATGTAAAGTTCTTCCGGCTTGGCGTCCCGACAAGGCAATGATGCCAGAGAATAATGAAGCTTTTAATGGTTGGGTAAATCAACTGGCTTCGGTTTCAAATATTGATATATCTAATTTTGAGAATTTTGTTGAAGCTTTATCAGTCAGGCATCAGTTCTTCCATGACATGGGGTGCCGTTTGTCCGATCATGGCATTGAAACATTCTATGCAGAAGAATATACGGACCGAGACATTTCTTCTATTTTTGATAAGGCACGCCGAGGAGATGATCTGAGTAGAGATGAAATTAAGAAGTTTAAATCGCACATGCTCTATATTTTTGGAATAATGGATTCGGAGCGTGATTGGGTCCAACAGTATCATTTTGGTGCACTCAGAAACAATTCTTCCCGGCTCTTTGATGCCTTAGGGCCTGACATTGGGTGCGATTCCATAGGCGATTGGCCCGTCGCTGAACCAATGTCTAAACTTTTTTCTAGATTGGATAATGAGGGAAAATTGGCAAAAACGATTCTTTATCCTATTAATCCAAGGGACAATGAGTTAGTCGGCTCTATGATTGGCAATTTTCAAGATGGTAGCGTTGCGGGAAAGATGCAGTTCGGCAGTGGCTGGTGGTTCAATGACCAAATGGATGGGATGATTCGCCAAATAGAGGCGCTGTCCCAGTTGGGCTTACTTTCATGTTTTGTGGGCATGCTCACTGACTCTAGATCATTTTTAAGTTTCACTAGGCATGAATATTTTCGTCGGATCCTTTGCAACAAGCTGGGTAAAGAGATTGATGCTGGAATTCTTCCAAATGATGTCAATTTGGTAGGGTCTTTAGTTCAGGATATCAGTTATAACAATGCACAGGAATACTTCGATTTTGGTATTTAATTTCTTAAAGGGATCATTGGGACATGCCTTATTCAAATGATTCGATTTTCAATAGGACTGCAAATAACTCATATTCAATGAGTTACGAATAGGGATAATATCATGAGAATGGTTATTATTGCGCCTATAAAAACTACCACTCTAATTACAATTTTTTCTTAATCGTAACTCTTTAATAATGAATGGATTGCGAGCTTGTGAAAAATTTCACAAATAGCGCTTGCGGGATGTTCCGGGTGCTTAATAATTAATGTTGGTAAGCAGCAATTTTAAGACCTTTACCAAAGTTCCCAGTAAGCCCAGATGGCAGACACTTTGCAAGAATTTGAGACGCCCGATGCGGCCACTAAGGCGGCACAGGCTCTNGAGACCTATCAGCAAAAAACTGATGATCTTGTTGGTGAGAAATTGACACTTAACATGGGGCCTTCTCACCCCGCTACTCATGGAGTTTTAAGNCTCATACTTGANCTNGATGGGGAAGTCATTAGCAAAGCAGACCCNGACGTNGGATANCTGCACCGGGGCGATGAGAAAATTGCNGAAAANATGCAATATAATCAGTTCGTTCCGTACACAGATCGGCTTGATTATCTTGCTCCTCTTGCCAATAACGTCGCTTATGCTTGTGCTGTAGAAAAACTAATGGGTTGGGAATTACCTCCACGAGGTCAGGCAGTCAGAGTCATTTGTTGTGAGCTTGCCAGAATTTCCGCACACTTACTTGGTGTTGGTTGCTATGCAATGGATGTAGGAGCGATGACCGTTTTCCTATACACATTCACTCAGAGAGAAACAGTTTATGATCTTTGTGAGCAGATTTCTGGGGCACGATTTACTACAAGTTACACAAGGGTCGGAGGTCAGACAAGAGACATATCAGATGACACGATAGAGGGTGTACTGAAGTTCTGTGATGAGGTCAGTGAAGTGATTGAGGAAGTGGATAAATTATTATCAAGAAATCCAATATTCATTGGACGTACTCAGGACATTGGATTCATCTCAAAGGAGGATGCTATTGGGTATGGGCTCACGGGTCCGAACTTAAGAGGTTCAGGAGTGGATTTTGATATGAGGAAGAATCATCCTTACCTTGGATATGAACAATATGATTTTGATATTCCTGTAGGCAAGGTCGGTGACTGCTATGACAGGTATCAGGTTCGCATGGAAGAGATGAGGCAGAGCGTAAATATTTTGCGTCAGGTTTGCCAGAAAATGCCAAATGGGGCAGTGAATATCACTGATCCAAAAGCGACTTTGCCAGATAAGGAACGCGTTCTCATGAGTATGGAGGAGTTGATTCATCACTTCATTGTTGCAACGCAGGGCATTGATGCTCCCGAAGGTGAGGTTTATTTTGGCGCAGAAAATCCCAAAGGTGAGCTTGGATTTTATATTAACTCCAAGGGTGGTGGAGTACCTCACCGGTTAAAGATCAGGAGCCCTTCATTTGTTAATTTGAGTATCCTTCCCAAACTTTTGCCTGGTCACATGATAAGTGATGTTGTGTCCATCCTCGGTAGCTTGGATTTTGTGATGGGAGAATGCGATCGCTAGTAAACAATATGGAAGTTTCTAGAGAATTAAATAAAAAGGCTAACGAATACATTAGCCACTATCCAAATGACCAGAAGAGAAGCGCGTCATTACCTCTCTTGCATTTGTTGCAGCAAGAGCACGGATACATAAATGAAGAGTGTATGAATTGGGTGGCCGAGAAGTTAGGAATCGAACCTATTCATGTTCTCGAGCTCGTCACGTTCTATCCAGGACTGAGGCAAACCGCGCCAGGCAAGTACCACATTCGAGTTTGCCGTACACTTTCATGTGCGATGGCCGGTTGTTATGAAACGATGGATAAGTTTTGTGAAGTGGCTGGTATTGACAGGTCCAAAGTTTCACATCATGACCCGATAGCGGTATCTGAAGATGGTAAATTTAGCATTGAATTTGCTGAGTGCTTGGCGAGTTGCGGGACAGGCCCAGTTTGTTTGATAGGTGATGATTTTCATGAATCAGTAAAGGCTGATGACGTAGCCGAAATTATTGAAAAGTACGATTGATGGCAGTCCCAAAATACATAAAAGGAAAAGAACCTCACAAACGTGAGTATAGAATGATTTTCCGTAATGTTGATCGCCGAGGTTGGGATGAATCAATTAAATCTTATCTTGCAGATGGTGGATATAAAGATCTTAAGAAAGCTCTAAAGATGAAGCCTCATGAGGTCACCGAACAGGTCAAAGTGTCAGGCCTGAGAGGCAGGGGAGGTGCTGGATTTCCGACAGGGATTAAGTGGGGTTTTATCCCGCCGAATAATAAAAAACCAGTCTATTTGATATGTAATTGCGATGAGTCTGAGCCAGGAACTTTCAAGGACAGATATATTGTCCATCAGGATCCGCACCAACTCATAGAGGGNATGCTNATTTCATGTTATGCAGTTGGAGCTAAAGTTGCNTACATCTATATCCGAGAAGAATTTCCTGAAGGGGCAAAGATACTTGAGAATGCGATAGAAGAGGCTAGAGAAAAAAACTTTTTGGGGAAGAAAATTTTGGGAGGTAAATTCAGTTGTGAGATTTTTGTTCATCGTGGTGCAGGTGCTTACATTTGTGGAGAGGAGACTGGTCTCATTGAATCACTGGAGGGTAAAAGACCTTACCCAAGAATTAAGCCGCCGTACTTTCCTGCTGCTCTAGGATTGTATATGTGCCCAACCATCGTAAATAATGTGGANTCTTTGTGTCATGTTAAACACATAATTGCTATGGGNGGTGAAAAGTACGCAAAAATAGGTACACCGCGTAANACAGGAACTAGAATTCTNTGCGTGAGTGGTGACGTGGTGAGNCCGGGATATTTTGAAGTTGAGGTGGGTAAGATTACAATGGGCGAGTTNATCAATGATGTGTGTGGAGGTTTGCGAAAGGGCAGAAAACTCAAAGCTGTCATACCTGGCGGGTCATCTGCGAAGGTCCTGCGAGCAGATGAAGAATATACGATCGGCAATGGGGAATCGGAGAGGAAGATTGGAATTAATGACATTCCAATGGATTTTGACACAATGGCCGCTTGTGGATCCATGGCAGGATCTGGTGGTGTTATCGTCATGGATGACAGCCGGGACATGGCATGGATACTAAATAATATAAATACTTTTTATGCTCACGAGTCGTGCGGCCAGTGCACTCCTTGCCGAGAAGGTTCACTGTGGATGAAAAAAATTACTGACCGGATGGTTTCTGGTGCTGGTGTGCCATCTGACCTGAAAACATTGACTTCAATAGGTGATAATATAGCAGGAAGGACCATCTGTGCTTTTGGGGAAGCATGTGCTTGGCCCACTCAGAGCTTTGTTGCAAAGTTTCCAGAAGATTTCAAGAAACACACGAGCCGGAGAAATGCTGGCAAAGAGCTTAACCCTGAATCGAAGGTGGCGGCGGCCGGCCTTAAGCATTGAACATTGGTAATGTCCGCGTCAAGAAATCAAGCCGAAGATCTGGTGAACGTCCAAGTGGACGGGCACTGGATTAAGGTAAAAAAAGGAACCCGCATGATAGAGGCCTGTAAGCAGGCCTCAGCAGAGGTTCCGCATTATTGCTATCACCCCAAACTTACTTCACCGGGTAATTGCAGGATGTGCCTCGTTGAAATGGGAATGCCTCCGCGTTCGGCTCCTGGCGAAGAGCCTGAATTGGATAATGACGGGCATGCGAAGATAAGCTGGATGCCACGGCCCGTAATAGCTTGTGCTAATACAGTTGCGGAAGGTATGGGCATACGAACCCAGTCCACATTGGCAAAGGAGTGCCGTGAGGGTGTGATGGAATTTCTTTTAATTAACCACCCTCTCGATTGCCCAATCTGTGATCAGGCCGGAGAGTGTACTCTTCAAGAATACAGTGTTGAGCACGGGAAGGGCGAGTCTAGGTTCCTTGAGAATAAGGTTAAAAAACCAAAGAACGTAGACATTGGGCCACGGATACGCCTAGATGATGAGAGATGCGTTCTTTGTTCTCGCTGTGTTCGGTTCACACGGGAAATCGTTGATGATGATGTGTTGGGTTTTGTAGACAGAGGTAGCCATAATGTATTGACGGTTCATCCGGATAAGCCTTTAGCGAATAATTACTCATTGAACACGGTCGATATTTGTCCCGTCGGCGCACTAACATCAAATGACTTCAGGTTTAAGATGAGGGTTTGGTTCATGCGCGAAACAGAGTCCGTATGCAATGGTTGTGCACGAGGGTGTAATATCCTCATTAGTTCGAGAGAAAATAAAATTTATAGGCAGACACCCAGAGAAAATAATGAAGTAAATTCGTCTTGGATGTGTGATTCGGGAAGACTTAATTACCATCTTCTTGAAAGTAGTGCCCGTCTCACTGATCCAATGATGAAGAGAGGCAAGTCACATGAAACGGTTGATTGGCCTCAGGCGATTCGAAGAGTTGCCGAGGGCCTTCTCAAGTATGAGGGACATGAGATAGCAATCATTGCGTCTGCGCGCATGACGAATGAAGAGTTGTACTTGATCCGTGTTTTGTCTGAGAGCATAGGAACAAAGAATGTCGACGTAGTGAAGTGTCATGGTGAGGGTGATGATTATCTCAGTCATGAAGATAAGAGGCCTAATACGAATGGAGCCAAAGTCATTCTCAGGCTCCGTAGTCCTGGTTCAAGAATTAATACNATTAGAAAAGGCATCGANTCTGGATCCATTAAAGCTTTGTTGGTTTATGGTGAAAATATTGTNAGGGANGGCTTTGACGATGAGCTTTTGAGTAAGTTGAAATTTTTAGCCTCATCACACATACTGGCTAATCCTACAGCAAAAGCATCAAATATTGTTCTTCCCGGTGCTGGTTATGCTGAAAAAAGGGGGTCGATGATTAATGCGACTGGACGATTGCAGCTACTTAACAAGGCAATTGAACCTCCAGGAAATAGTAAAGATGACTGGGAGGTTTTGGAGGATCTTAACCGTGCCATGGATGGGAAAGACTCTGTACATGAGCTGGCTGATCTTTTTTCTGAAATGGCAAGTGATGTGCCGGCATTTAAGGGGCTTTCATTGTCAGCGATAGGAGGGAAGGGCGTTCCCGTTATTGAAACCGGTGAGACTGTGCCGCTTCTTGAGCGAGAAGCGCAAAGAGTTAGGGAGGGACTCATAGTCGGATAAATGGAGATTGGAAATATATTAACCAGCATCGAGCTGATACCGGTTTTAATTTCTTTTATCAAAATCGTTCTGGTGATTTTTGCGGTCATATTACCAATGGTTGCATATTCGGTATGGGCCGAGCGGAGAGTAAGTGCAATCATTCAGGAAAGAGTCGGGCCTAACCGCGTTGGNATACCATTCACTAAGATCGGATTATCCGGTCTTGGTCAGCCCATTGCGGACGGTATTAAGTTTCTTCTAAAAGAAGATTTTACGCCGGGTCATGTGAATAAATTTTACTATTGGCTTGCTCCAGCCTTAACGATGGTTCCGGCTCTTTTGACCTGTGCGGTGCTTCCGTTCGGCAGTGAACTTTTTGGTGAAAAAATGGTGATAGCTGACCTGAATGTAGGGCCTCTTTTTATATTTGCTATCGCCTCACTGAGTGTTTATGGAATCGTTTTGGCAGGCTGGGCATCAAATTCGAAGTATTCTTTTCTTGGAGGAGTAAGGTCCAGCAGTCAGATGATCTCTTATGAAATTTCACTTGGGCTGTCTCTTGTTCCTGTACTTCTCATTTTTGGAGAGTTAAATCTTAATGAAATTGTATGGGAGCAGAGTAAGAATGGCTGGCTCCTATTGCCTTTCTGGGGAGACGGGGCCATTTGGAATGGTGGGTGGGATCGGTTCTTCCTTCTTTTCCCTGCATTCATTGCTTTTATAGTTTTCACTACTTCGATTTTTGCTGAGACGAACCGGTTGCCTTTTGATTTGCCTGAATGTGAAACTGAACTCGTTGCAGGATATCATACTGAGTATTCTTCGATGAAGTTCGCTCTTTTCTTTTTGGGGGAGTACGCCGCAATGATTATTGGTTCAGGACTCATAGTGACTTTGTTCCTTGGGGGCTGGTCACTTCCCTTTGGATTGGATTCATACCTAATTAATATGTCTGGGGGTTCTGAGCAAATCCCCTGGTGGTTAGGTTTGATTCACATAGGAACTTTTCTTGCTAAGGTAATTGCTTTTATTTTATTTTTTATATGGGTCCGTTGGACGCTTCCTAGGTTCCGTTATGATCAACTAATGAAGCTGGGTTGGATCATATTCTTTGAACTTGCATTAGTAAATATTTTCATTACTGCAGGAATTCTAATCTTAACCCGGGGGGCTTCATCTTAAATATGGCTATTACTGTAGAGCGTCCCAAATTAAAAATTCATGAGAAGTTTTACTTCCCTGCAATCATGAAAGGCCTGCGGATCACTATTGGGCATGCGATCCGAATTTTGATGCGGAAAAAGAAAGTGACGATGCAGTACCCTGAAGAGAAGTGGGATGATAATATGCCTGAGCATTATAGGGGAGCTCCTACATTGGTAACTGATGAGCACGGCAGAGAGAGGTGCGTTTCGTGTCAGCTTTGTGAATTTATATGTCCTCCCCGAGCAATCACTATCATTCCTGAGGAAATTCCTCCTGAAAATGAGTGGTCCAAAGTTGAGAAAAGGCCAAGAGAATTTGAGATAGATATGATTCGTTGTATTTATTGCGGAATGTGTGAGGAGGTATGCCCTGAACAGGCCATTTACCTCCGTAAAGACTATGCCATCACAGGCTATAGTCGTGATGAAATGGTGCATGATAAGGAAAAGCTTTATGAGATTGGAGGCGTCCGGGAGGGGCTCGTTAATAAGTGGAACAAGTTAAAATAGAAGGTCTGTATATTTCCTAATGTCACTACTGTTTTACATATTTTCAGGTTTGATGCTTGGCTTTGGTGTAATGGTGATTGTTTGCCGGAATCCTCTTTCCAGTGCCCTGTGCCTAGTCATTTCTTTTTTAGGGCTCGCCGCATTATTTGTAACTCTTAACGCTTATTTCATAAGTATAATTCAGATTCTCGTTTATACAGGAGCAGTAATGGTTTTGTTCCTCTTTATCATTATGCTTCTCGATATCAGAGAAGAGAAAAGTAAAGACTGGAACTTTTTGGCAGTTGGAGGAGGGGCGGTTATTCTTTTTGGATTTATTGTCCAGCTAATCTCCGTACTTGGTGGGTATGAGGAGGGAAAACAAAAAATGGGTTCTTTTCCCGAGAATGCATCGCATGAAGATGTAAAAATGATAGGGATCGAAATTTTCACGAATTATAATTTTCATTTACAGGTACTGGGAGTGCTTTTGTTAGTCGCGACCATTGGTGTTGTCGTTCTTAGCCGGCGACAAGGGAAGGAGGGTGCGGAAAACAATTAATTCTGTCATGCCTACTTTAAATGAATATCTTCTGATGGGCGGTCTGCTATTCGCGATAGGGCTTTGTGGGGTCATGATCCGGACTAATATTATTGTTATATTGATGAGCCTCGAAATGATGCTCAGTGCGGCTAATTTAACCTTGGTTGCCTTTTGGAGATTTGGGGGAGGAGAGGGTATGCCCGCGCAATCGTATAATGCACAAGTGATGGTGTTTTTTGTGATCACCGTAGCAGCTGCTGAGGTGGCTGTTGGATTAGCTATAATTGTCGCTCTTTTCAGATCGCGCCAGACAGTGGAGGTTGAAGAATTAAGGAGTATGAAAGGGTAATCAAGATGACAATTGCATTTATTATTCTTTTATTACCATTGATTGCGGCTGCATGTAATCTTGTGTTCCTAAGAAAGAAAGCAGATTTTAGTGCGTATGTTTCTACGCTTTCAGCGGCGGTTTGTCTGGTATTAACATTGGGACTTATCCGTAAAGGTAATTTGAATGACCTTGGATCATTTAATTGGATTAAGATTTCGGATTTCGAATTAAATATAGGGATAGAGTTACAGGGCTTGGGCATGGGCATGATTCTTGTGGTTACCCTTATAGGATTTTTAGTTCACCTGTTTTCATTGGGATACATGGGAGATGATGCTGGGAAGGCCCGATATTTTTCTGGACTTTCGCTTTTCATGTTTTCAATGACCGGGATTGTGTTTGCCGACAATCTTGCGATGATGTTTATCTTTTGGGAACTGGTTGGAGTCAGTTCCTATCTTCTAATTGGCCATTGGTATCATAAAAACACAGCGGCCGAGGCAGCGAAGAAAGCGTTCCTTGTCAACCGCATTGGCGACTTTGGATTTATGATTGGAATTCTTCTGATATGGGGAGCCTTTGGAAGTGTTAACTTTGGAGAAATTAAAGAGTCATTGGACAATGGGACATATGACGAGGGCTTACTTAACTGGTCAGTTTTCTGTATCTTCTGCGGAGCCATTGGTAAATCTGCGCAGGTTCCACTGCATGTTTGGCTTCCTGATGCGATGGAGGGCCCGACACCGGTATCGGCTTTAATCCATGCCGCAACTATGGTCGCGGCTGGGGTCTTCATGCTGACTAAAGTTTTGTTTTTGATTGAAGTGGCCCCTACAGCAGCCTCGGTCATTCAATACGTTGGAGCCATAACGGCTTTGATAGCCGCGTTAATGGCGACTCAGCAAAATGATATAAAGAAAATATTGGCATATTCTACTCTATCACAGCTCGGGTACATGATAATGGCTGTTGGATTTGCTGGACTTTTGAGTGGCGGTGAAGTTCTGGGAGAGAAAGCATCAAATGCGGGATTCTTTCATCTCTANACACATGCTTTCTTTAAGGCGNTACTTTTCCTTGGATCTGGAGCAATNATTTATGCATGCCACCATGAACAGAATATTTGGAAGATGGGGGGGCTGATTGGGCGAATGAAGGTAACATCCCTCACTTTCTTAATTGCCACGGCCGCNCTTGCGGGGATATATCCGCTGAGTGGTTTTTATAGNAAGGACGCCATAATGACTATAGCTACAAACAAGCCTGTGCTACTAGTNATTGGATCTTTCGTTGCCTTTCTTACTGCATTTTACATGACTCGCCTTTGTGTGGTGGTCTTTTTTGGAAGGGCCAGATCATGGTCTGCGGAAGAGGCAAAGGAAGTTCCTTTTTTGATGTTGGTTCCATTACTGGTTCTAACAATTGGGGCAATATTTGCTGGGCAATCTTTTTCCTATGGGTGGTTTGTTGACCCTAAGAAAATCCCACATCCTGACGGTGCGCTTCTTCCCATTGTGCTTACCCTCATTGGTGTTGCTGGTATTGTCTCTGGATTCTTNCTTTATCGTGACNGAGACAAAGAGCCTTATCCTGTTCGGATATTATCAAATAAATTCTATTTGGATGAGATATATATTATAATTGTCCAAATTTTTCAGGAGCTAGTTGCTTCAGTTGCCCAAATAATTGATCGCTACTTAATTGACGGATTACTTGTTCGCGGAGGTGCTCGTTTAGTGACCACTATTGGATCAGTGTTGAGGGGAATGCAGTCCGGTAACCTGCAAGGTTATGCATTTTTATTTGGAGTAGGAGTCATTCTTGTCCTTTATATTATTAATGCCGCAATGGGATAGATGGAACAAATGNTTATATGATTATTNATCTAATAGTTCTTATCCCAATCATTGCGGCTTTGGCCATTGGCCTAGGAGCGGAAGGCCGAAAGACTGCCCTTGTTGCGGCTGGAGTGAATCTGATTCTTGGTGTCATTGTCATTAGTGAATTAATGAGACGAGGGGGAGAGGAATTAATATTTGAAACGGCCATAGTTGTACTCGAAAACCCTAAGCTAACTTTGGGCTTTGCGGTTGATGGGATGAGTGGAGTCCTTGTTTTGCTTACAGTCATTGTAACATTTTGTGCAGTCTATAATTCGCCTGAGAGGGGCCCTGATGGAAAGGTGAAGCTTTATCACATTTCGCCTCTATTGATCTCAGCTGGTGCATTGGGAGCTTTTTGTGCTACGGACTTATTTTTCTTATTTGCATTTCATGAGTTGGCTCTTATTCCCACATTTTTGATGATAGGCTTTTATGGACACGGGAGGGACAGGGTAGCAGTTGCTTGGAAGATAACTATATACCTTGGAGTCGGAAGCTTGGTTTTACTGGGTGGNTTGATAGCNTTGTATTCGAATTTAGCAGNGGCCGGGTCGGCAACTTTTAATATTGCTGAGCTTACCGCTNCCGCAGGAAAAATTGGATTAGACAAAGAGGTTCAAAAGTGGATTTTCCTGCCTCTTTTCCTTGGTTTTGGTATATTGGTTTCTTTATTTCCTTTTCATAGTTGGGCAGCACCTGCATACGCTTGTGCTCCGACATCAGTGGCGATGCTTCANGCGGGAGNACTCAAAAAATTCGGTCTGTACGGAATTCTAAGGGTTGCCATGCCCATACTTCCAGAGGGGTTTGAAGCTTGGGAAAGCCTGATCCTGATTTTATTATTGGGTAATATTATATATGTGGGCCTTGTGACTGTTTATCAAAGGTATCTGGATCGGATGTTGGGTAATTCTAGTGTGATGCATATGGGATATGCCTTCCTAGGAATTGCTTGCNTTAATCATATAGGATGGAACGGGGCAGTTCTTATGATGTTTGCGCATGGCATATCGATCGCATTGTTATTCGCATTGTGTGGTTCACTCAGAGAAAGATTAAATACGCTAGAGCTTTCCCAGATAGGGGGATTAGCCAGCAAGGTTCCATTCTTGGCTGTTAGTTTTGGGTTCGCCGCTTTTGCTTCGATAGGGCTACCTGGATTTGCTAACTTTGCATCTGAAGTAACAATTTTATTTGGTGTTTTTGATGGTGCTGATGAAATAGGAANCCTTCAAATGGCTGCGATACTGGCTCTTTGGGGAGTTGTCATTTCCGCNGTTTATATGCTTCGAGCTTACCGCANTATCTTTCAAGGCGATTCGACTCNAGGNCTGACCTTAGTGCGGCGCGATTCTCTGAACAGGGTTCCGATCATATTAATGATAGCCATACTTTTGTTAACTGGTTTTTTCCCTAACTTAATCCTGAGCATATTACCGAGCTGATAAATTTATNCCTGCATATTATCTAGAGATTCTCATTCTATTGCTCGGCTTTACGATGCTTGGCATTGAAGCGTTTTCAGCTAACCGGTCCAGGTCAGGAATTGCGGTCTTAGGCATCACTGGTCTTTTTNTTGTTTTTTTATTTTTGATCTTTGCAGTGGNTCCTTCTGAAGAGGTTTATGATTATTGGGGCATATACCATGTTGATAGATGGGCTCTATTTTATAAAGCAATAGCTATATTAACGACTTTGCTTGTTCTTGTTTTAGCAAAGGATTTTTCGCCAGCNTTTAAAAAATATACTTCTCAGAGCAATGAGCTTTCGGGGATCGGTGAATATTATTCTATTCCAATTTTTGTATGCGCTGGTCTTATGTGGATGGCTTCGGCCAAAGATCTGATTACCATTTTTGTTTCATTGGAATTAGTTACTATTGGTTTTTATGTATTGGTTTCTTTCATGCGGAGGAATGTAGGATCTCTTGAGGCGGGGGTTAAATATTTAGTTTTAGGTGCCTTATCGACAGGGTTCTTAGTGTATGGAATTGCTTGGATATTTGGTGTGACTGGTCAATTTGAGATTAGTGGGATTACTGAAGTACTCATGGCTGGAGAAATTCAGAAGCAGCCTATTATTTTTGCATTCGCCCTTCTTATGGTGGGATTGGCTTTTAAGGTCGCGGCAGTTCCGTTTCATATTTGGGTTCCTGATGTTTATCAAGGCACTTCAATGCCCGTTACCGCGTTCCTNTCGGTTGGATCCAAAGCNGCAGGATTCATTGTCCTCTTAAGANTCANAGAACCTTTTATTAAAGCACCGTTAACTTCTGATTCTGTAATATTGATTATATCATTTTTGGTTTGTGTGACTTTACTTTTNGGAAACCTTGTGGCGATAAAGCAAACCAANGTTAAAAGACTGTTAGCTTATTCGAGTATTGCCCATGCTGGTTTTTTAATGATGGCACTACCTGCTATGGGTGCTTTAAAGTTGAGTGGAC
Organism: Verrucomicrobiales bacterium; assembly: GCA_002708885.1. Classification (GTDB taxonomy): domain Bacteria; phylum Verrucomicrobiota; class Verrucomicrobiia; order Verrucomicrobiales; family DEV007; genus EC70. The sequence goes on from PAPL01000076.1 coordinate 24,242, forward strand.
CGGATCCGATGGAATCGATATCATTTTATTTGGCCGGTTATTTATTGATGACAATGTTGTGCTTTCTAGTGATAACTATTGTGAGTTCTTTGACGGATGGAGAAAATATTGATGATCTTAGAGGTCTAGGTGTTAGGTCTCCATTGTTGGCTTTTGCAATGCTCGTTGGTGTTGCTTCTCTTGCCGGAATTCCTTTGACGGTCGGTTTTTTCGGGAAGTTTCTTTTGTTTAATATTGCCATTCAACATGCTGTCTTATCAGGTGCTTGGTACATTGTCACTTTTGCTGTTATCGGGGCTTCTGCTGGGTTCTATTATTACTTTAAAATTATTCGAGCAATGTATTGGGTGAGGGCTGATCAAGATGTAGATCCATTGCCCCTTGAGATCAGCGCTTTATCTAGAGTGGTGATTATAGCTCTTCTGGCGGGAGTGATTCTTTGCGGAATATTCCCGAAATTAATTCTTGGATTCCTTTAGGACTAATTGACTAGCCCTTAGCTTATTTCGATTAACGTATCCTGTGTGGTAATTATTCTTTTCATTACGTTGTATTTTCACAGAGCTAGGTTAATGTTGTTAAAGTGAAAATCTTACTTGTTGAGGATGAGACTGAAATAGGTGAACTCATCAAAAATGGATTAGAGAAAGAAGGCTTTGCATTGGATTATTGCCAGGACGGTGACTCCGGCATGGAGCATGCGATGACAAGATCTTATGATGCTATTGTTTTGGATGTGATGTTGCCTGGGCGTAGCGGTCTTGAAATTCTCAAGATGATCCGTGCTGGGCACAATAATGTGCCTGTAATTATAATTACAGCTAGAGGTGAAACTGAGGATAAAATAGAAGGATTGGATTTGGGGGCAGATGATTATCTTCCCAAGCCATTTTTTGTCGAAGAACTCATTGCCAGGTTGCGTGCGATTTGGAGACGTTCTTCTGAAGCAGGAATGAGTGTTCTTAGCGTTGGCACCTTGTCTGCGAACCTTATGAAAAGGGAGGTGGTAAGATCCGGAGTTCAGATTGAGATGACACCTAAAGAGTTCTCTCTTCTTGCTTTTTTGATGAGAGCTCCTGGCCGCGTACTGACAAGGACTCAGATACTTGAACAGGTTTGGGGTTATCATTTTGATCCAGGAACAAACTTGGTAGATGTTTATATTAGGAGGCTGAGATCGAAAATTGATATTGAGGGAGAGGTGCCACTCATAGAGACTCTGAGGGGAGTGGGATACCGAATGCAAGATCCTGACAATCCGGAGGAGGGATAGCCGGTGTCGCTTTCTTTTCGGTTTCGAATAGCATTGTGGTCCGCATTGTTGTCAGGGACTGTTCTGATCGCTTTTCTGGGATATACTTCAAACATGGTTCGCAAGACCATGACTGAAGAGGCAGATTATGAGCTGAAGGGATTCACCGCGGACATGGTTCTAACTGCTCAGGCCATGGAAGAAGGGGGACTGTTGCAGACTCAGCTGGTGGGCACATTAAGTGCAGAAAGAGCGGAGGTAAGACTCATAGAATTGGCTGAAATTGAAAACCCTGTTGAGAATGTCATTAATACTTCTCCTTTAGCATTGGAAGATTCTTTAATTGAAGGCAATCAGATCTACAAAGAACCGGATTGGCCTGAACCTGGGAATGAAATAGAATGGAAGTCTGGGGGATCGAACGAAACCATAAACTATCAAGACAAAACATGGCGAGTGATGTGCAGGACTTTTGACGGGTACAGGGTTCGTATGGCAATAGATTTGAAGGAAATTCGTGATGAGCTATCTAAGTTGATGCGAAGATATTTCGAGGCTCTACCACTTGCTTTGATTGTGATCGGATTTGGCGCTTGGTGGATAGCTGGAAGAACTGTTCGGCCGATTCAAAAAATTATAGACACGGCTGAAAATATTACAGCGCAGGGCCTAGAAGCGAGAGTCCAGGGAGTCAGATCAAAAGATGAATTAGGTAGATTGGCTGCTGTACTCAATCAAATGATGGATAGGCTTGAGAGCTCTTTTAAACAAATGAAGAGATTCAGCGCGGATGCTTCGCATGAATTAAAGACTCCGCTAGCCGTTATGCAGGGCAAGATTGAGGCCGCTTTGCAGGACCATGAAAAGGGAGGTGAACATGACACGGTTTTAGTTGATGTTCTTGAAAGAGTCGGACAATTAAGATCAATAATTGATAGCCTGCTGATGCTTTCGAGGTCAGATGCCGGAGGGTTGATTATCGAAAAGCAAAAGTTGGATCTTTGTGATCTAATGTCTGAAATTGTTGAGGATGCTGAGGTCATTGCATCGGAAGAGGGAATATCATTTCAGGCGGACAATGGAAGTTCCGGTTTTATGGTAGATGGGGATGAGCGTCTATTGAGACTCGCTATATCTAATCTTCTGACCAATGCCACCAAATATAATATTTCAGAGGGGGGTAAAATAGTCAGTGAGTTGAGAAGAAGCGATAGTGCATATCAAATATCAATTAGTAATACTGGCCCGGCAATTCCTGACGAAATTAAAGAGAAGATCTTTGAGCGTTTTTACCGTGTCGATACTGCAAGAGGACCAAGTAAATCGGGATTTGGTCTGGGATTGAGCCTAGCGAGGGTCATAGCTGTGGCTCATGGTGGAAGGCTTAGCTTAGAAAGCTCAGTGGGGGGGGTGAACTGTTTTGTAATGACTTTACCCAAGGAG
>PAPL01000077.1 GCA_002708885.1 Verrucomicrobiales bacterium
AAACAGTGATAATTCATTGATCCTTGATAAGCTCAAATGGGAACCTGAAGTGGATCTCAAAACGGGTCTTACAAAAACTTATGCATGGATCGAAGAGCAGATCGAACGCGAAGCCAGAGGTGAATCCGTAATCTCTTAAATTATCACCAAATCAGCTAATAATAATAGATATTAAAAAACGCCTAATTGACACGCCAAAANGCTCTGATAAAGTTCCNCTCGCCCATAATNAATGAGGGANCTTTNTTAATTAATTTANNAGGAAAGAAAGCGACANCAAAANCCTCACNNACTATTTCAAAAACATCATACCACAAAGTATTCATGGCTAAAAAGAAAACCGCCTCTAGNAAGGCAACACCAAAGAAAAANANTNCGNCCCGNAAGAAGGTCAATAAGNNCAAAGCAAAAAAACACGTTTACTTNTTCGGAGGNAAAAAAGCGGACGGGGACGGNTCCCAGAAAGCACTCCTCGGAGGTAAAGGGGCAAATCTGTCAGAAATGTCACGTATAGGACTGCCTGTTCCTGCAGGTATGGCTATCACTACCGAGGTTTGTACTTACTACTACGCAAATAAAAAAACCTACCCAAAGACCCTCGATAAGGAGATCAAGNCAAACATTGCCAAAATCGAAAAGGTCATGGGCAANAAGTTCGGTGACCTCAAAAATCCCCTTCTCCTTTCTGTCCGCTCCGGTGCACGTGAATCCATGCCTGGAATGATGGATACTATTCTAAATCTGGGAATTAATGACGAAATCGTTGAGTCACTCTCAGCCAAGACGGGGAACCCAAAATTTGCNTGGGACAGTTATCGCCGGTTCCTACAAATGTATGGTAGTGTCGTCATGGGAGTAGAAGCCCATGAGGGAGAACATCATGACCCTTACGAAGTGATATTGGACAAGGCCAAGGNAAAAGCAAAAGTAAGCGACGATTCTGGCCTTGATGAATCTGATTTGAGGTGGGTCGTGGCAGAATTTAAAAAGCTCATTAAGAAACGTTCAGGTCAAGTATTCCCTGAAGACCCAATGGATCAACTCTATGGTTCAATCAACGCGGTCTTTAACTCCTGGAACAATGACCGCGCCAAGGTCTATCGGGCCAAGTATGGCATCCCCGCTGAGTGGGGAACTGCAGTCAACGTTCAGGCCATGGTATTCGGCAACACCGGNAAAACCTCCGGAACTGGTGTCGCTTTTACCCGTGATCCAGCGACCGGCGAAAATGTTTTCTATGGCGAGTATCTNATTGATGCTCAGGGCGAGGATGTTGTCGCCGGAGTACGTACACCAAAACCGATCGCTAAGATGGTAAAGGACCTGCCTAAATCGCACAAAGAACTGCTCAAGGTCCGCAAGATCCTCGAGAAACACTTCCGTGACGTNCAGGACATCGAGTTCACCATCGAGGAAGGCAAGCTGTGGATGCTACAGACACGCAACGGTAAGCGTACCGGATTTGCCGCGGTTAATATCGCCCTCGACATGGTTAAAGAACGACTAATCACAAGAAATGAAGCCATCCTGCGCATCCCCGCTGAGGATTTAAGCCACCTCTTGGCGCCGATCTTTGATCTTGCCACCGAACGCAAGGCAAACAAGATAGGTAGCGGCCTTCCCGCTGGACCCGGTGCAGCTTCTGGTAAAATTTACTTCTCAGCTGAGGATTCCGTGAAAGCGGCTTCCAAAGGTGAATCCGTGATTCTTGTCCGTCAGGCCACTTCTCCTGAGGACCTTCGCGGTATGATTGCTGCTGCCGGAATTCTCACGACAGAAGGTGGAGCCTCCTCACACGCCGCTCTCGTTGCCCGTCAAATGGGTAAGGTTTGCGTCTGCGGTGCTCACGGCATGACCATCGATTATGGTAAAAAGACACTCTCTGGCAATGGAGTGACTCTCAAGGAAGGCGATGATCTGTCTCTGAACGGTTTCGTTGGAAACGTCTACAAGGGTGCTATNAAGTCTTCTCCGTCCCAAGTCATTCAGGGTNTNATCGAAAACAAAGCCTCTGGTAAGCGTTCTGATACTTACAAAAAGTTCATGGAGCTCATGAGCTGGACAGACAAACTTCGCAAACTTGGAGTCCGCACCAACTCGGACACGCCGGAACAGGTAGAACAGGCCATCAAGTTTGGTGCAGAGGGCATTGGCCTCACTCGTGCAGAGCACATGTTCTTTGAGGGTAACCGTATCGACTCTGTCCGTGAGATGATCCTAGCTGACGACGACGCAGGTCGTGCAAAAGCACTGACGAAAATTAAGAGGTTCATGAAGAAAGACTTCATTGGTATTTTCAAATCACTCGCGGGTCGCCCCGCAACGATCCGTCTCCTCGATCCACCACTTCACGAATTCATTGGTACGATGGATGCCGCTCAGAAGAAGGAACTTTCCAAGAAAATTGGAATGAGCGCACCAGCCATCACGAAGAGAATTCACGCTCTTCATGAAGAAAATCCTATGCTCGGTCATCGCGGTTGTCGTCTCGGTATCAGCTACCCAGCTGTCACTGCTGCTCAGGTCGAGGCCATACTTGAAGCCGCAGCAGCCGTTCAGGCTGAAGGAACAAAGGTCCTTCCTGAGATCATGGTTCCTCTCGTCTCCTACGCTCGTGAGCTTGAACTGCAAAAGCAGGTCATCGACGAGACCGCCGATAGTGTTCGCAAAAAGCTCGGTCTCAAGAAGTCTCAGTTGAAGTACACCGTTGGAACCATGATTGAGATTCCTCGCGCTGCCATCACTGCTGATAAAGTGGCTGAGCACGCAGAGTTCTTCTCGTTCGGAACCAATGACCTCACCCAGACTGGACTTGGGCTCTCTCGTGATGACTCTTCCAGCTTCCTGCCAACTTATCAGGATGCGGAAGTTCTCAGCAACAACCCATTCGCTGGTCTGGACCAAGAAGGTGTGGGTCAACTTGTTGAAATGGGCGTGCGAGGTGGACGTTCCACCAAGCCCGGTCTGAAAATCGGTATCTGCGGTGAGCACGGCGGTGATTCTGACTCGGTCAAGTTCTTCCATCGAACCGGACTCAACTACGTGTCCTGCTCACCATTCAGGATCCCCGTCGCTCGTCTTGCTGCTGCGCAGGCCGTACTAGAAGAAAGGGGCCTGTCCAGGTCTGAAATTTCCTAATAAAAGAATTATCAAACCATTATAAAACCACAAAATCCCAAGCCCTAAAAAATGGGGCTTGGGATTTTTTTTGAAAGAATTGCTTTAAAAGTACGTTTTCTATTATGAAAACAACATTTTATTGAATAGATCATTCGCGAAAAACGTCAAATGAGTCTATTTTAGATATATTAATAATTAACTATGAAACTCTATCGATTCCTACTTATAGCTACCGCGACTCTCGGACTCGCTTTCTTTTCTACTTCATGTGGACCAAATGCCCAAAGCAGTGCCGTGCTTGGCGGCCTCATCGGCGCAGGGACAGGCGCAATTATCGGCAACCAGTCCGGTGATGCAGCCAAGGGTGCTCTACTCGGTGGTGCACTCGGTGCAGGAACAGGTGCATTTCTTGGAGACAAAAAAGACAAACAAAATGCCCAACAACAGCAACGCAATCAAAATGCAAGCAGGCAAAATAACCGTTATTAAGACGTCTTTCTTTATTATTTAACCCTTTAAAAAATACCGTTCCTGAAAAGGAGCGGTATTTTTTTGTGTTTAATTTGAATATTTTTCTGAGTCATGAGTCCAATGTTCCATGAAAACTCTAAAATCTTCATTGTTAATGATTGGATCAACGGCCCTAGCATTAATGGGCACTTCATGCACCTCAGACATTTATGGCTCAGGTCCTGCATCGCAACGGGGCTCCGTTGCCGGTGGACTGACGGGAGCAGCCTTTGGNGCCATCGTTGGTAATCAATCAGGAAGACCACTAGAAGGTGCCGCGATNGGAGGACTGATAGGCGCNGCTGCCGGTTCCGCACTGGGCAATGCCACAGACCAGGAAAATGGATACGTGCCAACACCGACCCATAGATATAATAGCAGACCGAAATATCCTGTCGTCCAATACGAATATTATTATACCCCACGTCATCGCCACCATAGGAGGGTATGCCCACCACCAAGACACTATTCATTCAGTCACCGGCATTAGCAAAAGAGTAAATGTTAGGTTCAATCCACAATATGTATTATCTCTTCTAAGATAAGAACAGAGGGTCCACATCTACAGCCATTGCCACTTCGTCTGGAACCGTTAACTTGTCCGTGATCGACCTGACATAATTAGTCATTAGCCTAGGATTAGNAGAGCGAAGCATGACTTGAAATCTAAACTGACCNGCNGCCTTAGCTAAGGGAGACTCGAGAGGCTCACCCATGATAATTTTCTTCGGCAGTTCTTTTCCAAGTTTCCTATGCAAAGTCTGCAAAGTAAATTCAGCCATCCTTGCATGCTCAGAACGTACCGTGACAATTAGACAATGATAATATGGCGGATATGAAAAACTCTTCCGGAATTCGAGTTCCTGATCAGAGAAACCAAGATAATCATGGTGACGGGCAAATTGAACAGAAGGGCTCTGCGGCGTGAATGTCTGAATAATGACTTCTCCCTCCATCTCACCTCTACCGGCCCTCCCGGCCACCTGCGTCAGAAGTTGGAATGTTCTCTCACCTGCTCGGAAGTCGGGNACATGCAGACCTATGTCGGCGTTTAATATTCCCACTAAGGTAACGTTCGGAAAATGTAGCCCCTTTGCGATCATTTGAGTTCCAACCAAAATATCAAGTTTGGCGGCTTTGAAATCATTCAAAGTTTTCCTCAAAGCACCTTTACGAGACATTGTATCCGTGTCTACTCTCGCTAAACGGGCAACAGGAAATATCTTTCTCAAAATCTCCTCGACTTTCTCAGTCCCATAACCAGCAAAACGAATCGAAGGGTCATTACATTCAGGGCACTTGCGNGGAGCTACTCTCTGATAACCACACATGTGGCACACGAGCTTCTCTTGTTTCCGATGAAAGGTAAGAGAAACGCTACAATGAGGACAGCCGCACACATGACCGCANGAAGGNCAACTAAGGGAAGTGGCAAAACCTCTACGGTTCAAAAATAAAATGACTTGTTCTCNTTTCGACAACCGTTCATCAACAGCAGTTCGCAACCGTTCTGAAATGATGGCCGGGCCTCCTGACTTTGATAAGTTGCGGGCTTCCTTCTTTAAATCTATGATTCGGATCAGAGGCAAACTGCAGTCATCGACCCGTTCCTTCAACTCTATGAGCTGATACTTCCCGACACGGGTATTATGAATTGATTCTAGAGACGGTGTCGCGCTACCCAATACGACCACACAACGCTCAATCTTTGCACGGACCACGGCNACGTCACGAGCATGATAACGTGGAGCAGTGTCTTGCTTATAACTGCCCTCATGCTCCTCATCCACAACGATCAGGCCAAGGTTCTGCAACGGAGCAAAGAGAGCACTCCTGGCACCAATCACAATCTTAGCATTTCCCTCCACTATCTTATGCCACTCATCAAAACGTTCACCNCCNCTCAGATGACTGTGGAGTACTGCAACTTTTTGCTGAATCTCTGCAAAGCGTCTCTTGAANCGNGCCACGGTCTGAGGCGTTAACGAAATTTCAGGNACCAGAATAAGTGCNGTCTTTCCACTCGAAATCGTTGCNGCAATTGCTTGCAAATACACTTCGGTCTTTCCGCTTCCGGTGACCCCATGAAGCAGTAATGGCTTGGCCCTGGCTGGCTCATTTGTTGCTTCTAAAATACAAGAAAGACAATGTCNTTGCGCATCGGTCAGCTTCAGTGGCTGCGAAGGCATAAATTTTTCATCCGCATGAGGATCTCTTCCAACAATCTCATACGTTAACTCAATGAATCCCTTCTTAACTAACCCATCAGCGGCGCCTCGTGCCCCCGTGCCCAATCGACTGATTTGAACCGGGGCCCCGGTCTCAATTAATTCTGATAAGATTGAAGCCTGACGCTTTGCTNTTCTTCTTATCCCCTCTAATTCCTNCTCACTAGGAATCTTTATCAATTTCGCAAAGAGGAGCCTCTTAAAATCATGACGCTCACCTCTCACNGACTCCGGAATCANGCAACGCATAACTGATTCCATTGAAGCTACATAATAATTTGATATCCATCTCCCAAGTTCAATCAGAACCGGAGTCAAAATGGGCTTGTCCGTGATGAGTTCCGAAATCGGTTTCAAATAAGAGGCCTCACCAGATCCTTCAGTAACAGACGATAAATCGACTACAGTTCCTGTCGATGGACGGNTTCTCAAATTGACCTTTACCCGNCTACCCACAACGANCAATGCATGTAAGTTTTTCGGAATCGAATAATCAAACTCTAATCCNGAAGAACCATCCACTAGAACTTTTGCTGTAGGAACCATCGAAAATTTTAATGCATTCGAAATCTTAGAAGAATAATGAAATTAAATCCCATGAGTCTATAGAATCTTTATTATCATAGTTTACTTTTCATTACACACATCACCTCAATCAATTGAGGAACTTATCTATAAATGAAAATCCCCGGCCTTTCGACCGGGGATTTGTGTCTTTTCCAATATGAAAAAAATTTGCTGGAAATTTTCAGCTCTTCAAATTACCAAGACTTTATCCATTTATCTTTAGGTAAGTCNTCTCCGTCCTTCTGCTTACCTCTTGTCCATACCGCAACTGATGCCCTAACCTCTTCATCTTCAGCTCCTGGAAGATCCTCTAAAATATTGTCATAATTTGAATCAATCACAATGTAGTATTCCCTTCCCCAGGGATCAGCCAGTTGTAATTGTTCATCAGTTCCAAAAACACCACCCTTTGGCTTCTGGGATGATTTTGCATCCTTTGCCCTTTTGCCTTGATAGAACGGTTTCTTACGGGGATTCAAACCATCCACATTATAACCTGAAAGGACACTGATAATATTGTCTTGGAAAGAATCCAGTCTGAGATCCGATTCACCTCCATTTCCCGGAGGGAATGGAAGCTTTGAATATTCCAACTCATAAGCNCTNATCGCNTTTTTTATTTGAGTAACTTCATTGTTAGCCTCCGATCTGCGGGCCTGCTCCATCACTAATGCTGTGACAGGGAAAGCNACTGAAGCCAGGATAGCAATGATGACAATAACGATCAGAAGCTCTATTAGAGTAAAAGCGGAAGACTTTTGATCCTTTGAATGAATTGAAAGGGAATGGTGATTTTTCATAGTTACAATTTGGGCTCTTTGAATTAACTACTTATTTGGGGTTCTTTTGAATTATATTTTTATATTAGCCGTTTTTTCCGGGTAAACAATCCAATTATGCCAAACAAGCTATTATACAGGGAAGATTCCCGTATTCTTTNTCAAAACACATAAATATTCTCANTNATAGCTCCGTTANCCTGCGTGTGATTAGGNTCNTNGTTATTCTGATTCTTAAATTNTATTAATCAAGATAACTGGGTTATCTATAAACATTTCTTTTCCTATCCACATGCANTGCAATTACATCTTTAATTGAGTGCAAAGTACAAAAAAACCCCCGGTCCTTAGACCGGGGGTTCTTGTGAAATTATTTAGATCAGATCTAAATTAGAATCCTACAGTAAGAGAGATTCCACTGAAGATCTCATCACCAAGGTCCTCGTTGTCATCAAGACCTGCGTTGATACCAACGTAAGGAGTCAATGAAGCATTGTCGGAAAGTCCGACAGGAGCACCAACTGTGATAGTAAGAGCTGTAAGACCATCAGCCTGTCCAGAAATTACTGCGTCCTGGTTGTTACCGATAGTAGCACCGATATCAAGTGAAACGCTGTCTGTAAGGTCAACTGATGTACCGATGCCAACCTCAAGGTATGTGTTGTCAGTATCGATGTCGTGGTAAAGGCCTGCGCTTACGTCAAAAGCACCAACACTAGTTCCAAGAGCCGCGCCAATCTCAAGAGTATTGTCGCCAGTTGCACCTGGGAAGTAGTAGTAGGTAGTACCAACGTCAAGAGACATTCCACCGAGATCNGTTGAAACACCTGCATAGACATCAAGCTCATCGTCGCCTGCGTCTGTTGGGTTGGCGTACCAAGCACCTATGTTAAGGCCGAGGCCGTCAGAAAGAGATGTTGAAACGTTGACGTCACTCCATAGGAGATCTTGTCCAAGGTTTGCACCTCTGAAGATATAGTCAGTGTCATAACCGACGCTTACCTCTGCACCAAGATCTTCACCCGCAACAGCCTCATCGCCTGCAATAGCAGGAACCAGGGCGAGAAGGGCGGAGCATCCAAGAACAGCGGCTGTTTTTGCTGCAATGTTACGGATTTTCATATACTTTATTTTTTAGTTTGTTGGTTAGTTAGTTAATACATTCAAACAGTTTACCCAATCAACGGGTGAACACCCTTTAATGAAAACCCATTCATAATTGAGTGCAACACTTAATTTCCATAATTTTTATTATCTGAAAATTTAAGTGAAATTAACTAAAAAAAGCCTGATTTATTCAAAATCACTGCCCAGTACTGACTTGGCTTCCCTTTTCCCAAGTTCTTGAGCCTGAGCGACTACCAAAGTTTCACTCTCTACAAACCGGTAAGCGTGACAATTTGGGCACAAATTNACTTTTTGAGCCACAATCGATTCACAACCAGCACAAATTTTATATTTTCTAGGATTTCGAATGATTTTATCTGCCCTCTTGGCGCGTTCATTTAATGCTTCATTTTGCATCTGTTCCTCTTCATTCATAGGAACATGTATCATATCTGTACCAAACGCTCAATCAACCAAACTAAAAGAAAACTTTATTAACATATAGAAAACCAGAATGCCCTCAGAAATGTTTGGATCGTTGCGTTTGAATTGGTGTAATTCAAAAAAAATAGGCATTTATTCGCTTTTCATCACGAATAATAAAAGGAAAACCTATTATTAACTTTAAGCNGATTTAGCTAATAGTAGCTATCCGATTAGAATAGAGTCCCTTCAGGCGGTTAGCTGAATTTTTATGAATGACTCCTTTTTTTGCGGCTTTATCAGCTACTGAAGCCAAAGAACGCAGTTGTGAAGTAGCTTCATCTTTGGAACCTGATGCGATCGCATCATTCACAGCTTTACGGGCCGACCTGACGCGTGCTTTNACTGCACGNTTGACGATTGCTCGCTTGGCTGATTGTCGGGCTCTTTTTTCTGCGGATTTAGAATTCGCCATAATAATAGGTTTTTCAGTTTCTTTGGGGGGTTGCGAATTTAGTCGACCAATAGAACTTGTCAAGCCATAGAACTCATGGCTTTAAGGCAAGTCACCAAGCACTGGGCCTCAATATTAGATNATTCNGTNCCCGGAAAAACAGTTAACGTAAACCAATGATGCCAGTGCGCCTGCCCTGAGCGCCTGTAAATGTTGCNGTAATTAAACGAGTTGCTAACGGCATCTCATTCGCAGTGAGCTCAGAACGCTTAATATATACCCTCGTTCCAACGCGAATCCTTGAATAAAGATCAATAACGTCTCTGGAACGCATTCGAACACAACCATAACTCGAAGGCGTGCCTATGGTTCGCTCNTCAGGAGTGCCGTGAATATATATTAGTCTTTCTTTGGTATTACGATTGAATCGGTCAAGGCCCTCGAGCCAAATGATTCTGCTAATGATTGGATCTCTCCCTGGAGAATTGGGTCGGACCACTTCTCCAGTCGGACGGCGACTCTTGAAAACGGTCCCGGCACGAACGCCCCCACCAATCATCTTACAAACATACATTCTGCCAAGTGGTGTCTTATAGCTTCTGGGCTGACTCCCAAGGCCATACTTAGATGTGGATATGGGATATGTTTTAATCGGTCCTTCCTTACCAATTAATGAGAGCCTCTGGTCATGAACACTGANCACTATACGATCACCGCGGAGTTTTGTTGAAGTGCAATTGCACAACAGAGTGAGCATGCCAGCTAATACAAAGAGAATGCGGGTTTCAGACATTTAGAGTCACAAGGGTCAGCTATGAATATCAATATTTTTGTAGNCAGTAGCCTTTCCTATAATTTTCATATTAATGTAAATAGTTAAGACTGTCAAACCAACTGCCCTCAGATGACACAAAAGTAATTTACAAATTGAAAGCAACGAAATTGCCAAATCTAAAGGCCAAACGAAGACACAATAATGGGCCCTAAATCAAATGTTAACAGGCTCATCTTTGGACTTGCCTCCNCCATTGATAAAATCTGGTAAGAGATAACGCAAAGATCCAAAAGCAACAATGAAGAAGCCTAATTGAAATAAGACAAGAAAAGGTAAACCGAACCAGTTTGCTCGGGACGCTGCATCAATGACCAAATAAGAAAAATACAAAAAGAAAAGTATCTCAAAAAAAGGAGCAACAGATTTTAATGCCTTATACTTGGACTTGCTAACAATCTTATCGGTTTTCTCTATCCCGTACTTTGGAGTTCTAACAAAATCTGATTCCTTGCCTAAAATTGCCTCGATGACAGCTTTTCCATTATTGACCGACATGCCTATGCCGAGTGCCAATAGGATTGGTAAATAAAAGATTTCTCGGATCCATTTTAGTGGGCTTGGATTAATAGCAATCTGAGCAGTCACATAAAATAGCCCAACCGAAATGGTCGTTGCGCAAAATATAGGGATGTCAAGAAGCACGGTCCTGACCCAACCAGATTCTGGATGCATTGCGGGATTAACTAAAACACATAATAAGATCAATAATAAGTAGGCAAAATTCGCAGTCAGATGTGCAAACGCTTCAAACTTTATAATCCACGGCAAATCACTCCTCCATACTCTTCCCAATATCTTGCGGCAAGTTTGAATGGAGCCCTTGGTCCACCGGTGTTGCTGGGTCTTGAACCCATTCATGTCAGGAGGAAGCTCTGCAGGAGTCACCACATCAGCCAAATAAATAAATTTCCAGCCTTTCATTTGTGCCCTGTAACTTAAATCCAAATCCTCAGTAATGGTGTCATGCTCCCAGCCCCCCGAATCGATGATGGCACTCTTTCGCCAGATCCCTGCCGTGCCATTAAAATTAAAGAACCGGCCGCTACGACTCCTCGCTGTTTGCTCCACAGCATGATGACCATCAAGGAACAGAGCCTGGACCCGNGTCAGGATAGAATACTTTTTATTNATATGTCCCCAACGGGTCTGAATCATACCAACNTTTTCATCAGTAAAAAAATGAATCATTTGATGAAGGATCTGAGGACCCGGGACAAAATCCGCATCGAGTATGTAAATGTATTCGCCCTTCGCCGAATGCATCCCGTTTTCTAANGCGCCTGCCTTGAATCCTACCCGATCATCACGCTGAATTAATTCTACATCATAACCTGCGTCTTTAAGTTTGGACTCTTCCTCCGCACAGATTTTCCTAGTCTCATCTGTCGAATCATCAAGGATTTGAATCTGCAGAAGTTCTTTCGGGTAATCAATTTTTGAAACGGCTTCAATTAATCTCCGTACCACGTACATTTCATTNAAGATAGGAAGTTGAACCGTGACATGAGGCAATTGATCAAAGCAACTGTCCGGCTCGGGTTTCCTGCGTGAATGTTTCCAATANAGATAAATCATCGAATACCGATGAAGTCCATAACCGGCCAAGCCCAGCAGAACGCCAAAGTAACAAAAGATCCAGATAGTGGTCGCTAAATGCCCCATGAATAGATTTGAGCAACATTCATTGGAAAATTCTAAGGTATCAAGGATCAATTCCTAATATTATGANCCNGNCAAAAAGGAAGATAAATGCATACCAAAAAGTCAATTATCGTTTAGAATTAGATATTACCCTCAACCATTTTTATGATCTTTTTAAGAATCAGTCTAATTCTTTTCCCTTTTACAACTATTCTCAATGCACAAGAAGTACCGGAAGATCTTGTAGGCGATGAGCATGTCAGAGAAGAATTCGGTGTCAATCGGTTCACTACCCCGTCCATTAAAAAACTATTCGAACAACTCGATGAGCTGGGTGAATTGCCATATGCAAAACTGAAAAGAGAAATTCCTAAGGTCATTCCAAAAGAGCGTTCGCTGGTCGCACTTGGACTCGGTACACTCATNTCTGATGGTTTCCTAATTGTCCAGTCNGAGCAAAATGGAGAACTTGAAAATATTGGCCGGGCCGTCCTCAAGCAGGCTCAGGTCCTCGGAGCCGGGAAACGGGTCACCAAATATACCAAGAGCATTCTCGAGAGTAGCGTTCTTGGAAAATGGGATAAGTTAAAGGAAGAACTTTCCAAGACACAGGCAGATGTAGAAGCAGAAATGGTCATGCTTCGTGACGTTGATATTGCAAACCTAGTNGCGCTTGGAGGNTGGTTAAGGGCATTTGAAATTGCAGCGGTAACTACCTCGTTAAATTATTCAGAAAACAAAGCCTCAAAACTCTCTCGAACCGACGTGATCGCATATTTTGTGGAAACACTCCAAGGGCTCGAACCCAAATTGAGACAACGTGAGCATATTTTAAATCTTACTAAAGAACTAGAAAGTTTATTAGCAGAACTGGGAGGTTATGAGCCCGAAACAGAAAATAAAANCCAATCCCCANNCAACATATTAACACAACAAGAAACGATATCATTATCGAAAAAAGCCAGGCNAATAATGCAAGTCATTGAAACTGGCAAATAATGGCAGTGTTCCACTGCCATAGNACTTCACTTTAATTCATTAATTAAAATTGAGTTCATTACATTATTTCATTGCCTCTTTAATTTTTGTCTTTTCTTCATTTGCTTATGCATCCGTTAAGCCGAACATCGTAATTATATTTACGGATGATCAGGGTTATGCAGATA
The DNA here is from genome assembly GCA_002708885.1 of Verrucomicrobiales bacterium. Lineage (GTDB taxonomy): Bacteria > Verrucomicrobiota > Verrucomicrobiia > Verrucomicrobiales > DEV007 > EC70. The sequence continues at coordinate 12,831 of PAPL01000077.1, forward strand.
TTGGATGCTTCGGAGCCAAAAATTATAAGACCCCCAACCTTGATCGCATGGCATCAGAGGGTCGAAAATTTACTGACTTTTATGTGGCTCAGGCCGTTTGCGGAGCATCACGTGCAGCGCTTCTAACTGGCTGTTATCCGAACCGCATCGGAATGCTGGGAGCTCCAGGGCCAAAATCAAAGCACGGCATTAATCCGGATGAAACATTGATCCCGGAACTCCTAAAGACCAAAGGATACTCTACAGCAATGTTTGGTAAGTGGCACTTAGGACATCATAAAGCCTCACTTCCGACACATCATGGATTCGATGAATATTACGGCTTACCCTACTCCAATGATATGTGGCCTCACCATCCTGGAGTCCGGCACCTTCCATTAAAGGAAAGATTAAAAAGATGGCCCAAATTACCAATGATTGAAGGAGACAGAATCATTGATGACGAAGTTACACCTGAGGAACAGGCACATCTGACTACTGATTATACGAACCGTGCCGTTGACTTCATTAACCGTCACAAGGATAAGCCTTTCTTCCTTTATCTGGCACACAGTATGCCACATGTGCCGCTCTTTGTTTCCAAGAAAAATCATAACAAAACCAAGGGTGGAATTTATGCAGATGTGATGTGGGAAATTGACTGGTCAGTTGGTCAGATTATCGAGTCTCTAAAAGAAAATAAAATAGATCATAAGACTCTTGTTATTTTCACCACAGACAACGGTCCTTGGTTAAGTTATGGTAATCACGCAGGTTCGGCTGAACCATTGCGGGAAGGCAAAGGCACGGCATGGGAAGGAGGAGTCCGAGTCCCGTGCATCATGCGGTGGCCAGGGAAGATACCTCCCTCAACTGTCTGTTCAGAACCAGCCATGACAATAGATGTTTTGCCAACGATAGCAAAAATCACCGGATCAAAGTTACCAGATCATACAATTGATGGAAAAAATATCTGGCCTCTCATCAGAGGAGATAAAAATGCAAAGAGTCCTCACGAAGCTTATTATTTTTATTGGGGAAAAAATCTTCATGCCGTTAGGAAAGACAAGTGGAGCCTGCACTTTCCCCACACTTACCGGAGCCTCAATGGGCAACCCGGGACCGGTGGTATTCCTGGAAAATACCAACAAAAAAAGACGAATACAGCACTCTTTGATTTGCGAATGGATATTGGCCAAAAATCAGACCTGTCAGATAAATATCCGGAAATAGTTAAAAATCTAAAAGCCCTAGGCAATAAACATATGACTCATTTAAGGGAAAATAGCCGCGAGCCAGCTAGCCACTAACGGCAGAATATGTTAATCGGTCAAAGCACTAATTTTGAAATTGAACGATTAACTGAGATTTGAAAAATTTTAAGGCTGGTTTCTTCTTAGTTGACTCAATAGAAAATCAATCTATGAATCCTATTAGAGCGCGGGTAGCTCAGCGGTAGAGCAACTGGTTTACACCCAGTCGGTCGGCGGTTCGATCCCGTCCCCGCGCACCACTTTCAAAAATTAAATTACAGATCAATTAACTGACTGGATTTAAAACTTAGGACTTGGAATGCAATTATCGGAAGATCAAAAAAAAGCCATCGGAGAATGGATCCAAGCAGGTGCTGATCTCAATAAAATACAGCAAAACCTGAAAGAAGAATTTGAATTAAAACTCACTTATCTGGATACACGTTTTCTGTTAGGAGATCTCGGACTCGAAATTATCGAGGAAGAAGAGGAAGAAGAAATAGATTCCGATCAACCTGAAGAAAAATTAGATCCGGCTATCCCCAACGAAAAAGAATCTGAATTTCAAGAACAAGAATCATTGTCGGAGGATCATGAAGAAGAAAAAGGCAATGAAAGCGAAAATGAAACGACCAATGTCAATTTAACAGTCGATTCGCTCACTCAGCCACAATGCATCATCAGTGGCAAGGTCAATTTCAGTGACGGTAAGGGCGCCGCATGGTACATTGACCAGCTCGGAAGATTAGGCCTGAATCCGGACGAGGAAGGCTATAGCCCCAGTCAAGAGGATCTGGCAGTCTTCCAAATTGAGTTACGCAAGGTGCTCAGTAAACAGGGACTCTAAGTGAATTTCTTATACAGCGCCAAACGGAAATATTTTCGTGAGGATAATTGTTAGGAAAAAATTGAAAATAAGTATCGTCAAAGATGAAAGCACAACTGCATTAGTTGTGCCCCTTCCAACACCGACAGCACCGCCCCTGACCACTAATCCTTGATGACACGATATTAAGCATATCAAAATCCCAAAAACGAAACCCTTTATCATTCCAAAAGCAATGTCCTCCAGGCCCGTATAATTGTTAAGATGGTTCAAGAACCAGACAGAATTAATATTGTAAAATTTCACCGCAATAAAATACGAAGCTATGATTCCGAAAACGATCGCTTCAGCTATTAACAGCGGCATTGATATCATGATGGCAACGAACCGAGGCACGACAACATAACCTGTCGGACTCACTCCCATTGAACGCAAAGCATCAATCTGTTCGGTGACCTTCATGGTTCCTATCTCAGCGGCCATTGAAGCCCCTACTCTGCCGGAAATCATTAACCCAACTAGAACCGGGCCCAATTCACGGCAAATAGCAATGGAGACAAGACCTCCAATCCCTGACTCAAGGTCAAGTTTCGTTGCCTGATAATAGGTTTGCGCAGTAAAAACAGCACCCGTAAATGCACCAGTCACTATAACAACCATTTGCGAACTGAAGCCTATGTTAACAATTTGCCGGCACATCAGCTTGAACCGGATCTTTCCCCGAAAGATGAAACCAAAAATCTCACTCAAGAGCCTCCCTAATTGCCCGAGATAAGCTAGGGAATTCAAAACGGCTCGTCCGAGAATACTCACTTAAACTTTTAATTAATAAATTTATATTAGATAAAAACTAAACAATCCAAATAGAGCTCTTATCATCAAAATCTTTTTCTGTTAGCTGGTCTTATAAGAGTCTGACGGTGCGTTTCTTATCAAGTCGCAACAATTTCCCTTTCAGGTCCTGAGGCAAGTTTGCTTTCACATCAGCAAACTTTTCACCGTCGAGCTGGACTGCGCCCTGCGCGATCAATTGTCGGATTTCTCCTCCACTACGCTTGAGTTTATATCCTTCCTGAAAAGACATCGAAACCGATGCAATGAGACGCCTCTCATCACCAAGATCAACTTCTGGCCAGACTGCCTCATCATCATTTTTAACAAACTTCGACTCGAAATCAGCCCTCGCCTCATTGGCTTTTTCTTCGCTGTGATAACGTGCTACAAGAGAAAATGCGAGTTTCTTCTTGGCTTCCATTGGATGCAATGATGCGTCTCTCTGCTGCCCTAATAGCAGGACATACCAACGGTCCATTAGATCATCGGAAATACTCATTGTCTTACCAAACATCTGGCTCGGCTCTTCGTCCACACCCACATAATTTCCGTAACTCTTTGACATTTTTTTGACTCCGTCCGTTCCCTCCAAGATAGGTAAACACATTGCCACCTGAGCCTCCATGCCCTCCGATTTTTGCATGTCCCTTCCCACAAGAATATTAAACAATTGATCAGTTCCACCCAACTCAACGTCCGAACGAACTTCAACCGAATCCCATCCCTGCATGATGGGATATTGTATCTCATGCAAACGAACCTCTTTCGCATCATCTAATCGAGTCTTAAAATCTTCCCTCTGAAGCATTTGCTGCATAGTGACTCTGGCATTTAGTCTAAGGACCTCCTCATAATTCATTTCACGGAACCAACTTCCGTTATAAACCACTTCGGTAAGTTCTCGGTCCAGAATCTTGAAAGCCTGATCCGTATACGTTTCAGCATTAGTTAAGACCTCCTCACGGGTCAGAGGAGGACGAGTAGAAGAACGGCCAGTCGGGTCACCTACTGTCGCAGTGAAATCCCCAATAATGAGAACGGCCTGGTGACCGAGGACCTGAAACTGTCGTAATTTCTCCAAAACCACGGTATGACCAAGGTGAATATCAGGAGCCGTGGGATCCACTCCAAGCTTCGCCCGCAAAGGTCTCCCGCTCTCTAATTTGGTTAAGAGTTCCTTCTCACTAAGGACCGTGGCCGTTCCATGAGTCAACTGTTCAAATTGTTCTTTGGGCGACATGTTTTCTTTTAAAATTCTATAAATATAGATCTAATTTTCTCCTTGATCGACTCTGCATCAAGTTAACACTAATTTCCAAGTAACTTTCGAACATCGTCAATGCTCATTCCTTCCGGGTATCTTTCATTCCCTGGAGAGCTTATTATCTCCAAGTCGGTGTTTCGGTTCTTTTCCTGTGCATCAAGCGCAGCCTTTAATGGCTTGCGAAAGATCGTTTTTTTTGCCCCTAAAAAACCGGTCTTTTTATAATCCTTGCTCTGACCGAACCAGTTCTTAGTGCCTTCATTGGCTCTTTTCCCACTCAACAAGGACTGATCATCAGACAAATTAGATGCCTTACGGTTCAGTGAACGCCTTTTTGCAAAATAATAATTTCCGGAATGAAATTCATTGTCTGCTAAAGAACTATTTTTATTCCCGTTAAACTTCTTCTTATCATAGGTTCCTCCGAACATAGAATTATTATGTTTTCCTCCGAATATCTTTTTAGTTGTGGTCCGTTGCCTATCCATTGAATGCTGCGTTCCACTTTCATACTTCGAAACTGAACTGCCAATGAAACGGTCCGAAAGAGGGTCGCTAATGCCCTTGGATTCTATGTGTGTAACTTCCCGAACAGTCTTACATGAGGCAAGGCAACAGGTTCCGACAATAATTATGTATAAGCCAAAAGAGAAGTTCGACATTATTATACTTTCAGGCTTCTAGTTAAGAGTTACAAGAAGAGATATTAACCCATGGATAAAGAATTGCTAACTGAAGATTTTAACTATGATCTGCCCGAGGAACTGATAGCCTCAATGCCAAAAAAGGATAGGTGCGGTTCAAGAATGATGGTCATAGATCGGTCATCAGGTGAAATTAGTTGTCGGAGATTTGAAGATTTTAAGGACTACATTGGTAAAGATGATATTTGCGTTCTCAACGATACGAAAGTAGTCCCCTCCAGATTCTTTAATGATGATGGAAAAATAGAAATCATCAGGTTAGAGGAACCTGAATCGAATGTCTGGAAATGTTTGGTCAGGCCTGGAAAAAAAATGCGCGTTGGTAATATAATTAATATTGCAGGAGTTAACGGCACAGTCGAAAAAATACTTCCTGACGGAGAACGTATGATCCGCTTCGCCAATCCAATTGATATCGAGGAACATGGTGAACTTGCTCTGCCCCACTACATGAAAAGAGATGCGGATCCGGTTGATAAAAAGCGCTATCAGACAGTCTATGCAAAGAACCCGGGAGCTATCGCCGCCCCAACGGCAGGATTACATTTTACCTCAGAACTAATTGAAGCAATCCCCCACACTTTCATCACCTTGCACGTCGGAGTCGGAACATTTCAACCTGTCCGATCGGACCGTATCGTTGACCATAAAATGCACAGTGAAAAGTACTATTTATCTGAAAGCTCCGCACTGGCTATCAACTCTGCCAAAAGAAAAATTGCAGTCGGAACGACGGTGACTAGGGTCCTTGAACACTTGTCACTGGATAAAACTGGCAAAATAAAAAGTTCATCCGGAGAAACCAATATCTTCATTTATCCGGGCCATCGTTTTCTTGGTATTGATGCTTTACTAACTAATTTTCATTTACCAAAGAGTACCCTCTTCATGTTGGTTTGCGCTCTGGCAGGAACGGATCTTATGAAGGAGGCTTATAGAAGAGCAGTTCTAGAAAAGTTCAGTTTTTTCAGCTACGGCGACTGTTGCCTTATCATCTAGAGCTTTAAAAGTTTATAAAACTTTTAAAAGTCTTTCATTAAATAAAACTAATGTAGACTTTATATTTTAGTTCTCTTAAATTGTTTTGTACGGTTCTCCTCTCTTTCAAATAATCTCTGAAATTCGATAAAGAAAATGGCCCAAAGCAATCATTTAAAACGAATCATAAGAAGAATCTTTTTCTGGCTGTCGGGTGCCTCGACAGACGCCTTAGAAAAATGCCCGGAATGGGAACAACGTAAATATGTTGCCTTCGGTGCAACGGTTCTAGTTCCCACAGCTTTCGCAATACTGGCAAGCTCATACGCCATGTCAACGCTGACTTCCGATCCTCGGGTCATTGTGCCTGTCGCTATTCTCTGGGGATTTATTATATTGACGATTGATCGGGCACTTCTTGCCACTTATCGATCCTATCAGCCATTTCTAAGGAAATTGTCCCAATTTTCATTGAGGCTAGTCGTTGCTATCCTAATGGGGTTAACAATTTCCCATCCCTTAACATTGTTGCTTTTTAAGGACACTGTGAATTCTGTCATTGAAACGGAAAGAGAAGCAGAAATAACAATTGTCCGTGATAATTTTGCTGAAAAAAAAGATGTAGTTGAAAAGAAAATACTAGCCGTAGAAAATCAAATAGACGCTCTCAGGACGCGCCGGGACAGCACCTACGAGGCGAACTTCATCGTTGAAAATGAGAATGAAGCGAAATCCAATTTGAATGATGGGCTCAATGAAGAACAAAAAATCGTCCTTCGCAAAAAGGTAGACTCTTCGACCGCAAGTCAAATCGCTAGAATCACGGCCGCGTCCAAAGAGACCGAAACGCTACAGGTTAATTACCAGAAACTTCAAGGCGAACTGGATTTCTGGCAACGTGAGTTCGAGAGAGAAGTCAATGGACAGCGGAGCGGAATTGTAGGTGTTGGTCCACGCGCAAGAAGTATCCGTGATGATCAGCTAGAATGGCGCCGAGCCGAAACCAAGCGTATGAGTGTCCAACTCAAATCCTTAACGACTGAGCTTGGACAGTTGCGGGGCATGGTCGCATCAATTGAAGATACAATCACTCAGGATTTCCTCTCAGCAGTGGCGGTTCAGGCAAAGGCAGAAAAAATAGAAACTGAACGTGTCAAGGCTCTGAAAAATAAAGTTCAAGAACGGCAAATAGATCTCTTTATTGACCAGCAAAAAGCCGTCCGTGATGGTATCGACGAGCAAATAACCGCAAGGACAGGAGAAATGAAGCGGTTACAAACAGAAGTTGCTGGACTTGCCACAGATGAACGCGAACGGATACAGGCAATCATCTCGGAGCCACGAAGGGACATCCTCACACAGACTCTGGCACTGCACGGACTGTTCCATGCTGGTGAAGAGGGTGGGAGGTTCGCATTAATGGCTTATGTTATTCTAGCCGGACTCTTTATGCTGGTAGATACAATCCCGCTCATTGTAAAATTTTTCACCAAACCAGGTCCCTATGATTCACTCGTTGACTGTGACGAGGTCCGTTTTGATAAAGAGCGCGAGGCCTTCCTAAACAGCTATGATACATATATGGAAGGGCTCGAGGACGGTGGGCTCCTACTCGCAACGAAAAACAACAAACCACTTGAGAATGCTCTCATCGAAGGTGTCGATAGGTCAAGAGCAGCAAAAGAATTTCTAGAGAATCTGATGGAACTTGAACGATCATTCGAAGAACGGATTGAAACTGAAAGACTCAAACTTTCAGAAAAAGGTGATTCAGGTTCCAGACACTCAACGATGCTCGATGAAATGGCTGAAACATTCTATGCTGACTTGCGCGGTCGAATGCAGTCCTTTTTCGCCTCAGGGGGTGAACCCGGAAAAGCTCAAATATAATATCAGTTAACGACATTCCTTAACGGCTCGCCCTTTAATGCGCGGAGGCATTCTTTTGCCCCCTTAGCGCGAAACTCTTCACCACCCTCATCACAAAAAAATGCCGCGTGTGGATTAAGCAAAAGACGATCATGGGCCGGATGCTGAGGATCACGCCAAGCCCTAATGACTGAAGAGCTATGGTCAGGAGGTTCCACCTCCAAGACATCAATTCCTGCGCCGCGCAAATGCCCGGACACGAGCGCATCGATAACAGATTCCGTATCAAGGGTGCCTCCCCGGGACATATTGATCACATAGCTTCCCTGATCCATCAGGCTAATTTGATTTGGACCAACAATATTTTTTGTTTCTTCAGTGAGTGGACAATGAAGACTCAGAACATAAGACTGTGAAAGTAATTCCTCTAAAGTTTCGGCTCTCCGAATCCCCAACGCCTTATCCAAACCGTCAGGAACATAAGGATCATAAAATACGACATCAAATCCAAACGATTTGGCACGCAGTGCAACTGCTGATCCGATCCTCCCACAGCCAACTATGCCAAAAACACGGCCACGGATCCTTGGGATAGGCGCAGCCTCCTCAACGGTCCACTCTCCCAGGCCCCGCCTCAAACGGCTCTGAAGGAAGTGTGTCCCTCTGGCCAGACTCAAGGCCATAGCCATAGTAGAATCGGCAACTTCTTCAGTCCCATAGTCCGGCACATTACACACAGAAATTCCACATTCCCTCGCAGCAATACAATCAATATTATCATAACCCACGCCTGGCCTGACGATGACTTTGCAACTCTCAAGGCTTTCAATAATTTTTCTGCTCAATGAAAGATAGTGGTAACAGAGGACTGCCTCA
>PAPL01000078.1 GCA_002708885.1 Verrucomicrobiales bacterium
GACGGGACCTGGCACCATGTGGCATGGGTCGATAATGAAGGGATTCTGGATCTTTACATTGATGGAGTTTTCGATAAGCAGTTCGATCACAGTGCAATCGGTGCATTCACTCCGGACACGACTACCATTGGTGGAATTCTCCGGAGCTCTGACTGCTGTAATTTTACCGGTAACATTGATGATCTTGCCATTTGGGATGAGGCATTATCCGAGGATGATATTGCAGCTCTGGCCAGTGGGGCCATGACTCCTGGAGGCCCTTCAGAAGATGATGATGAGGACGGGTTGCCTGATGCTTGGGAGGAGAAGCTCGTTGATAACCTTGAAGATCTTAATGGTTTAGGTGCCGGGCCCGGACCAGGTCCAGGGACAGGTGACTTTGACGGTGATGGGTTAACGGACCTCGATGAGTACGAAGAGACGAGAACTGACCCGACTAAGAAGGACACGGACGGTGATGAACTCAGNGATGGTGTTGAGACGAATACNGGNACNTATGTGAGNGCNACNAANACNGGNACTGACCCAAGGAACGCAGACACGGACGGTGACGGTCTGACTGATGGAGTCGAAACAAATACCGGAAAATTAGTTGATAACGATGATACCGGCACGGATCCGAATAACGCAGACACGGACGGTGACGGTTACGCCGACGGTGGNGAAATCGTTGGAGGNACTGATCCTAATGATGAGAACAGTAAGGGTGCAATCCCTCCTCCATTCCTCTACGTGGACTTCGAAGCGAATGCGGAAGANATGAGTGGAAATGATTATAACGGTGAAGTCGATGGTGCAGTGAGCTTTGATGTTGAAGGCGCACCCTCAGGTTCCACCCCAACGACTGGTGCAAACTTCACGGGCGGTCATCTTGATTTCTTTGATATCGATATGAATTCAATGATTCGTGATTTTGAAGATGGTAGCTACACCTTTGCCTGTTGGTTAAAGCCAATCGGATCAGCTGGAGGCCAAGGGTTTATTTGGGGCCAGACTCAACAGGGGATTCATAATGGTATCCGAAACGGAGGCGTATTGCATAGCGCTCATTGGGGAGCTGACTGGAACGCTGTCACTCCATTAGAAGCTGAAAAATGGGTTCACGCAGTATGGACCTATGACGGGGCCAATGACACAGCTGCAATTTATCTGGACGGTGAACTTGATGGAGGCCCACGAGCTCAGCGAGCCCCTAACGGAGGAGGTTCATTCTTGCTAGGTGCACGGAATAATGGCAGTGAGCAATATGATGGATATTTGGATGATGTGGTAATCTGGAGGGAAGTGCTTCCGGAAGCAACGATTCAGGCACTGGCGGACGGAACGAGCCCCATAGGTGCTACACAGGAAGATGCGGACGGTGACGGTTTGCCGGACTCATGGGAAGAGAAGTACGGAGTCGATGATCCTGAAGGGGACGATGACAATGACGGACTAACTAATGCCGATGAGTTTGAAGCAAGGACAAAGCCTAACAAAGCTGATAGTGACGAGGACGGATTAAATGATAACCAGGAACTGACGGTCACTAATACNAATCCATTGAATTCGGACTCCGATAGGGATGGCATTCTTGACGGTGCTGAAGTGACTGGCGGAACTGACCCTAATAAGCCAGACACTGATGGNGATGGTTTNGACGACAATGTAGAAATNAGNCANGGAACTGACCCTACAAATAAAAATGATTTTCCCCAGTTAGGGCAGACGATACTGTTCATTGGCGGCCAAGCCGATGCGACTCAAGGAGCTGACGGGACCGTAATGAGTTTCCTTGAAGAAAGGTATGGACCACAAAACATTACCTACAAGCAGGCCAACCAGACTATTGCAGGAGAAGAGGCAGAATACGCTCTACTGGTCATTTCATCGACTCCTGGATCAGGAGACATGCGCAATAAATTCCATAATTCCACGACTCCAATCGTTAACTGGGAAGAGGCACTTGCNGATAATGGNGGAGGAGAATTNCANGTCACTGCAGGAAGGACCAAAGACAATGTGGCNGAGGATCATGTGATCACGATAGTCGAAGATCATCCCATAGTAGCCGGTTACAATGTCGGTGAGGATGTGACGATATCAACCGGTCAGACCGAGGTCTGGTGGTCAACTGGTCAGCAGGCACCAGGTTCATTATCACTCGCAGCAGAAAAAGAAGATCCGAGTAGGTTATTCCTCACTATTGTAGAAGAAGGCGAAGANCTCAATGATGGAAGTGCTGCACCGGCTAAGCGGGTCATGCTTGGTATCACAGATAGTACTTTCAATAACTTCACTGAAGATGGAAAGACACTCATTGGCCAGTCCATTGATTGGGCACTTGGCATAGCAGGCGGAGTCACTCCTCTAGAATTCACTGAAATAATCTATAACGCCGAAGAGGACACGTTCCGCTTCAAGTGGAGTTCGAGAGGAAAAAAGACCTACTCTCTTTATTACTCAGAGGACATGACACAGTTCGATGCTGACCTCGATGATTCAATCGAATCTGGAGGAGATTTTACCGTTTATCCAGCCGAAGGTGAACCGGGACTGGAAAACCCTTTGGAAGGAGCAAGCAAAATATTTTTTAAGGTAGTGGAAAACGAGGAATAAAAAATCACAAGCCGGTCCAGAACTGAATGAAACCGCCACTATGCTGAGCATCTGAACGAACCCAAATTGAATGCACTTTTCCCACCTCATTCTGCTGGGAATCTTTTTGATTTCCGGCAGTTTCACTCTCAGTGCTGAAAAACCAAAAGTAGAAAAGTACCGAGAAAGTGCGTCCAGAAAGGAAGGAAATTTGGAACTTGGACGTAAGATCTTTCAAAGTGAAAGGGTCCTATGTTCCCAATGTCATAGTGTCGATGGTAGCTCCAAGAGCGTGGGCCCTGATTTGTTTGCCGCGGGAGATAAGTTCTCAAGAGCTGACCTTATCAAATCAATAATTGATCCTTCCTCATCAATTATGACAGGCTATGACACTACCGTCATTGAAACGAAAGATCAGAAAACGTTCACCGGAATTCTAAAGGCAACTAATGAAAAAGAAATCACTCTTTCGAATCTTGGGAACAAAATCACAACGATCCTAAAGTCCAATATCAAGAAACAGTACACAAATCCTGTCTCTCTAATGCCGGCAGGTCTACATACAAAACTTGAATTGCAGGAATTTACTGATCTGATCTCATATCTAGAAAGCTTAAAGCAACCCCAATCAGAGGGGCTGAATAGGAACGGTACACCGGAAAAAATAGAGGCGCTTTCCAAACAAATTAAACTCTTACCTTTCTTCGGGAAAAATATTGATCTGGAAAAACCGGTCTGGTTCGGTCAGCACCCCGTCATTGATGATACATTTGTGATCGTTGAAAAGAGCAGAGCCTCTGTTTCGCTGTTAAAAAAGAATAAAGACGGTATCGAGAAGAAAATTCCATTCGTTGCTATTCCCGATGAAGTCTATGTGACTAACGATGAAGGGCTCCTTGGATTTGCATTCCACCCTGAATTTTCTGAGAACCGGAAATATTATTTAATGTATGAAACAAAGAAAGAAAACTATAGGGGCATGGCAATCAGCGAAAGGATAGCCTCTGAGGACTTTCTAAAGGATTCCGGAAAGCCTACCAGAAAAATTCTTGAATTTGAAGTCGCTACTCAGTTCCATCATGGTGGAGGAATAGAATTTGGCCCTGACGGTTATTTGTATATAGGAATGGGTGATGGGGGGCCTCAGGAAGATCCACTGGGCCATGCTCAGGACCTGGAATCATTTTCAGGAAAAATTTTAAGGATTGATATCAACAAAAAAGAAGATGGTAAATTCTATTCAATTCCGAAAGAGAATCCCTTCAACAATCACCCGAATAAAAAAGTTCTCCGTGAAATATATGTATACGGACTGCGTCAGCCATGGAGATTCAGTTTTGATTCAGCTAATGGAGATCTTTGGGTAGGTGATGTTGGACAGAATCGTTTCGAGGAAGTCAGTATTGTCCGTGCAGGAGAAAATCACGGTTGGAACGTTTATGAAGGCTTTGAACTGTTTTCAACTCAATACAGAAAAGAGAACAGCACTTTCATTCCTCCAATAATTTCTTTCCGCCGATCGCACGGTGTTTCTATTACCGGAGGATATGTGATTCGCTCAAAGACCAAGGAAAAGAGTTCCTTCGAAGGTGTTTATATTTGCGCAGATTATCAGTCAAAAAAGATATGGGGATTAACCCAAAATAACAGAAAACTTAGAACTATAAGACAAATAGGCCAATGCCCTGATCGGATCGTTGCCTTTGGGAGGGACCGGAGTCACAATCTCTACGCCATAGGGTACGACAAAGGAACCATCTATAAATTAGATTTCAGCGAAGCATCTTTTAAATAAAAAGAACCTCATCTTTTTACCTGCCACGAACCGTCATGAGATATGGAGACCCGCAAATCCCCTATGTTTGCTGAAACATTTCCTTCATTATCAACGAGGGTCCTGATCTGACTCGCTATTTTTGTTTTATCCTCACCCTCATCGTAAGGGCGGAAAACGCTAACCCAAACCAAAGGTTCCCCCGCCTTGAGCGTTGCCTTGGAAAAAGTATTCATCACATTGGCCCCTCCAATGTCCTGAGATGTTCTTGTCCTGACCTGCCCGACCTGTTGCCCATTCTGGGGATGAAGATAGAGAATGACTCTCTTTTTCTTTTGTTGCCACCAGGCATGGTCCCGTGCAGGAGCATCGAACCAATGAGTTCCATTCTTTGATTTTTGGTCCGTCACAGCAATGGACCAACACGGCGATGCAACATATCCGTCCACGTCCGAACACGGAACATAATAATCACGAACGATAAGATAACCCTCCGCAGTCAGAACCGTTTGCCTCGACCATTTACTATTGGCTCCATAATAATTCCGCATCGTAAATTGACCAAAAGAGTCGTCATCCTCATTCTCAGCGCGAAGATCTTCTCGTACAAGAATAGCGCCCCGGTGCCATAAAGGAGTAAAATAGCGGGGATTAGTTCTCACGTTCGGAGTAATGCCCCCTGCGGACTTGCCTCTAAAATCATAAGACATCCTGGTGAATTCGTTCTGACCATCAAAATTTTGATTGAGACCCTTAAGAACAAAAGCGATACCGTTACCATCCCCAACATCGCCCACTTCGATGCACTTTCCCGGTCTCCTCCCATCCTCTACTGTCCTGCAAGCAATGTCCCGCATCTTTCCGGTTAACTCGACACGGTCCTCACCTCGAACCAGTTCAATGACAAGGTCATCAGAAATAGAATCGAAGGGCTGTAGAATTTTTTCACCTTTCGGTCCCGCAATTCTCAAATTCTGAATTCTAGTGCCTGATGAAAAGGGACCGATCCGTAAAGAATCAAGATTATAGTTATTATTTAAATGCCAGTACCCATCCATGTTTCCATGAGAGTATCCCAGATCGGGCTCTTCGGTACGGCGGAATAAACCTACTTTATTATCAAACTTCCAATTCTTGGAATCGGGTCCCTCTCTAGAATTTAGAGCCAGTTTTATCGACATCGAAGCCATCTTCCAAGCCTCTCCAGTCGGTTCATCCATACCTAATCCCTCTTTTATGGGAAACTTCATATCAGGCGGTAATACCGATAACATATCATAAGCAGTTTCTCCTGTACCGGCCCGGCCACTCGTGTACTTGCCAGAAGTATGAAGAAATTTTGCACCGTCCACACAATACTCATAAAGCTTTCCGTCAGAATCATCGCAATAGTGCATGTAATTATTATTCCTGTCATAGATGAAAAAGGAGACGAAAGGATTCCCACTCTCGCGGCCAGAGCAGAGGTACAGACGTTCAGGAATTTTATATTTTAGTGGGCTGTAATAACTTATTCCTGATCCACCTTCAGGAACTTTCGGCTCGATTCCTCTCTCAATGAACCAGAAGTATCTTTTCTTATATGCCTCGAGGTACTCTTTGGGGATCTGATATCCTCGCGGAGGCCGGCCACCGAGGCAGACCTGCTCTGATGCCCAGAGAAATTCTGGGTCCTTGAATTCCTTTGCCATGCGATACCAGACATGCCCATCATTGACCTGTTCAGCACCACCATAATATTCAGCATTCCACGGATCAGCATAGATTTTTGCACGTTGCCCCTGAATGATATTTGCGCCAGAATTCGGATTACCCCTCACTCCGCCACCATGCATATAATAAAGATACCTGCGGAAATGAGCGTATAGGAAATTCCTATCGGTCTGGAACTTGTTCATGCCATAGGCCATGTCAATTAGACCCTGAAGATATAAAGGACCATAGGGATAATAATTGGTCTCGGTCATATCTCCATACTCGATTAACTCTCTCCACAAAGCATCTAGCCAGGGCCTGTGGCGGANAGAGTTTGGGTGCTGGGGAAACATTCTCACAGCAAGGGCAGGCCCGCCATTGATCCCGTAAGGCCGGTTATTGACTCCCCTCTCCANCGCAGAATAGTCCTTAAAATCAGCACGAAGACTNTGCAGAACAAGTTCTCTGAAATTTTGTTTCTCGGACTCAGTGAGTGCATTTTGCTTAATGAGTTCCTCGTAAATCCTCATTCTTCCACCGCTTCCCCATGACTTATGATTATAAAAGAGTGTAAAATTCATCCCCTCTCCCCTGTCCTTTGCTTCCTGATAACGGTCAAGAATACTCAACAAATAAGCACGGAGAATCTTTAATTCATTAGGGTCTTTTCTGCCACTGTCTATGTGTCTCTCTAATAGACGGTCCCATTGCCAACCTCCGCGATGCATCTGAGGCCGACTCTCACGGACCGCAGCGGCCTGATCCTTGATCTCTTGCTCAGAGTAATGAGAATATGAAGGGCGGGGATGATTTTTTTCAGGACCAAGAAGCTGCGCCTCTGACAAAGAACCTATCCCACAATAACAAATAAAGAGAGAAGATATATTAATAGGCACTTTTAGCATCTGCAGTATTTTATAGTTAGAAGTTAATGGCCTGACCAGTTAAGAATTTCTGNACTCAAAAATTAATGNTGTGTGTTTGTGATAGTCATTGCTATTTTCAGGAATTAAGAGATAAAATTCTGATTATAATACAATGTCTAACNTCATCACTGTCACTCTTTTAANCCTNCTATCTCTGACACTNTCCANTGCAAAGAACGGTTCCGGAAATATTAATCTTTTNAATGGAAAGGACATGGATGGATGGGANGGAATNGGTGGNAACGCAACAATGAACTGGGAAGTGAAAGACGGAACACTTTCATGCACGGGCGGAAAAGGAGCTCAGTGGATTGCGACTGAACAGGAGTTCTCTGACTTTGATCTTAGAATGGATTTCAATCTCCCAGTGAACGGGAACAGTGGAATTTTTATCAGGGCGCCAAAAGAAGGGACTCCGTACGTTGACGGGATCGAGATCCAATTGCTCGATGATGCCGGTGAAAAATGGAAGAACCTCAAACCAAATCAATTCACTGGTTCAATATATGCAGCACTCGCACCGAGTCACCGTGCTACCAAAGCAGCCGGTGAATGGCAAAGCATTCGGATCACCTGCGTCGGTTCAACGTGCAAGGTATGGGTCAACAATCAACAAATCATAAATACCGATCTGGATGATCTGGCAAAAGTTCATGGAAAGAAAATCCCCGGCCTTCACCGGAAGGCCGGAAGGATAGGAATGCAAAACCATGGAGATAGAGTTTATTTTAGAAATATTAAGCTGACGAAAATCGATAAGGTTAAAACAAGACCTCCCCTTTTCGCTTTTCATAATGGGGTCCACTTTGATACGGCAAAAGAAAAGGCCAAGACACTAAAAGAATTAGGTTATGACGGTATAGGCTCCGCATATCTGAAAACCAAAGAGCCTATCAAGGAGCGGTTATCCACTTATAAAGAGAGTGGGATAAAAATTTTCAGTTTCTACGTTGGAGGAAAATTAAAAAGCGACGGTCACAGCTATGACCCTGCAATTTCAGAACTGATAAGGGAATTGAAAGGGACCGACACTGTGATAGAGCTATATGTTCAGGGAGATAAGAAAAACAACACTGATGAAGAGGCGGTAAATTTCGTTAAAGAAATTGCCAAGCAAGCCAACGAATCTGGTCTGAAGGTGGTTCTTTATCCGCATGCCGGTTTCTATATTGACCGGATCGGAGATGCGGTCAGGATTGCCAAAAAAGCAAATCAGGAAAATGTCGGCGTCATGTTCAATCTTTGTCATTTCCTGCAGGTCGAACCCACGAGTAATATGAAAGAAGCTATAGAAAATGCTGCTCCATTATTGTGGCAAGTAAGTATCAGCGGCGCCGAAGAGGGTAGCCGTTCATGGCAGAAATTAATACAGACTCTTGACCGGGGTAACTTTGATCAGTCCAAACTAATGAATCTTTTACAGGATTCGGGATTCGATGGCCCTGTGGGTCTGCAGTGCTACGCCATTAAGGGAGATTCAAGAGAAAACCTAAAACGATCAATGGATGCATGGAATAGGATCTGGATACCTTAACATGATCCGTTATCGTTACTTATAATCATCAAAAAAATGAAATGAGAAAATTGCACCGGAATCAAAAAATGAAATCGCTTGGATTGATTTTTTTATTGATTATTTCATCTGTCCTATGGGCTCATGGGAAAGAATCATCCGCAATCAACAAACTCAAAGAGCGTGGTGGAATAATTTCCGCTGCGCAGAGCGGGGGATTGAGTGTTGAGTTTCATTTGAGAGGAAGAGACCTGCAGGACGAAGGTCTGGAGCCGGCACAGGAACTAAAGGATGTCAGGGTATTAAATTTGAGAGATACAAAAATAACAAGTGCCGGAATTAAACACATAGGGGGAATGGAAAACCCGAGACGGTTGCATCTGGAAAGGACCCAGGTCGATGATTCATGCATTAATTATCTGACAGGACTTCAAAAACTTGAATACCTTAACCTTTACTCAACCAAGATAACTGATGAGGGACTTACAAAGCTAAAAGAACTAAAGAACCTCAAACAATTGTTCGTCTGGCAAACGGACGTGACTGACGAAGGCGTTCAGCAATTGGAAAATGAATTGCCCCAATTAAAAATCGTCCGCGGCGTTGATCTCGATAACATAGTTCCCGTAAAAAAACCACCGCCCAGACCCACTGAGGATCTGAAATGGATCCCTTCTAACGGGGAAATACCTCCAAGGTCAATATCAGGTGATAATACAACCATCATATTTCATAACCAAATGAAGCAAAAGGTGAAAATCTATTGGGTAGAATATAATGGNAAACTNAGNCTNTATGGNGAAATAGNNCCAGGAGGAACCAGAGAACAAAANACCTNTTCAACGGCCAGTTGGCTCGTNACTGATNTNGAAGACANTTATCTNGGTTACTTCAGNACATCCACAAAAGTNGGNAAAGCATTAATNCCTAAAATATGAACTGGACTAGTATCCTNTTTTCNTTCATCTAAATNNATNAAANCTTATAAAAACNAGCAATCACTCCNATGAAAANCNNATCGNTNNTTANTCTTNTCAGNNTCNNCNTANTNTCCNTNNCNCATNNTGGATTAGCNGANNTCAAACTTCCAAACGTNATCGGTAGCGGAATGGTNCTACAACGTGANATGGCAGTTCCTGTCTGGGGNTGGGCCGAAGTAGGCGAAGAGGTCACCGTTTCATTTGCGGGGCAAACTAAAAAAACAACNGCAGGNGATGATGGAAAGTGGATGATCAAACTTGATNCTCTCAAAGCNAATGCAAAGGGATCAACTCTAACAATTTCCGGAANCAACAAAATCAATCTAGATAATGTCTTGGTCGGGGAAGTCTGGATATGCTCCGGGCAATCGAACATGGAATGGGCGATCCGGCAATCCATGAACCCTAAAGAGGAGGCTGCTGCCGCTAATTACCCTCAGATCAGACTATTTAATGTTCCCGGACACACAGTGAGCCCATTACCAAAGGATGAAGGTGCCGGGCAGTGGCAGGTATGTGAGCCAAATTCAGCTAATAATTTCAGTGCAGTTGGATATTTCTTTGGTCGTCGTTTGCATAAGGACTTGAAAGTTCCTGTTGGTCTGATCGGCTCTAACTGGGGAGGAACCAGAATTGAACCTTGGACGACTCTTGCCGGCTTTGAATCAGTTCCTGAATTATCCAAGATCGCTGATCAGGTCAAGAATTACAAGCAGGACACGCGCGTAGGTGGAGGTCAGCCTTCCGCAATTTATAATTCAATGGTCCATCCACTGACTCCATTTGCTATGCGTGGAGGAATCTGGTACCAGGGCGAATCAAACGGGAACGAAGGAATCACCTACTATCAAAAGAAACATGCTCTGGTCAATGGATGGAGAAAAGCTTTTCAAAATAAGGATCTTGCATTCTATTGGGTTCAATTGGCAAACTTTCAGAAAGAAAGTGACAAGCCTGAGGGAGGTGATGGATGGGCAAAGCTACGTGAAGCTCAAACTAAGGCACTGGACATACCGGGTACAGGGATGGCGGTCATTACTGATATCGGCGCAGCCAATGACATTCACCCAAAGAACAAACAGGACGTTGGCTGGCGCCTCGCTCAGTGGGCACTGCATCAGACTTATGGACAAAAAAATCTAGTGCCATCAGGACCATTATATAAGAGTCATAAAGTGGAAGGAAACAAAATACGCCTCTCATTCGATCATGCCGGATCAGGACTCATAGTTGGCAAAAAAACCGGTCTCGAACCTACTGAAGAAGTNAAAGATGGAAAACTCGAACANTTCTCAATCTCCGGAAAGGACAATAAATGGGTCTGGGCAGATGCCAGAATTGACGGTCAAACTGTCGTAGTTGAATCGAAGGAGGTTTCTGAACCAGTGGCTGTTAGGTACGGTTTCACGATGAATCCCGCTAAGGCCAATCTCTATAACAAAGAGGGATTACCGGCAGGACCTTTCCGAACAGACACCGAATAATACCGCCAAATTGATACTCTATATCAGGTGAAAAAGTGACCTNAATCCAGAGTGAAATTAATATTGTAGACTTGAGATTAGTCAAAAATTGTANTAAATTGTTGTTGTATTAGATTTATTCTATTGATGATAAACCTACAACATACTCGGAGAGATTTTCTTAAATCGAGTATTGGACTGGCCGGACTCTCAGTCCCGAGCTTATTTTCTCTAGTCTCTCAAGCAAGCACGCAGGCACCCAAAGCCAAATCATGCATTGTTCTATATACCTGGGGAGGGATGAGCCATTATGAATCCTTTGACCCCAAACCCGATGCCCCTTCTGATATCAGAGGAGAATTTAAACCGATACCCACAGCGACTCCCGGAATTCAGTTCTGTGAACATCTTCCACTCCTGGCAAAGCATTCAGAAAAGTTGGCCATTGTCCGATCAATCCATCATCGGCACGGCGGTCATCAGCAAGGAATGTATATATCCTTGACGGGACATGACCCTGAGGGAGGCCTCAAAGCCAAGAAGCGTAATAACTGGCCTTCCTTAACTTCAATGATCTCAAAGTTCAATGAACCGTTGGCCGGGACCCCAAGAGCAATCAAGCTTCCATATAACATGTATGACAATGGAACATTGATGGCCGGCGATTATGGAGGTTGGTTAGGGTCCGCTTATGATCCTGTCATTTTAAAAACNCCTGCCGGAGAACCTTTNCAGGGAGTGACCCGTTACACTGATAAGGCACTCAATCTTAAACTGAACGTNAAGAAAAACAGGATCAGAGAACGGAGTTCCCTCCTAAATGAACTGGACAGTCAGCTCGGCAGTAAGAANGGAACGGGAACAGAGTATGATCAGTTGGATCGTTACCGGCAAATGGCTGCTGACCTGCTCCTAGGTTCTCCGGTNCATGATGCCTATGATTTGGAAAAAGAGGATCAGAGAGTAAGAGACATGTACGGAGACCATATTTGTGGTCAGACTCTCCTTCTATCAAGGCGTCTAGTTGAGGCCGGTGTTCCGGTAGTTCAGGCCCTATGTTCAGCAGGAGACCTTGCTGGTGGCGGTGGAGACAATTGGGACACTCACAGGAACCATTTTCCAAAGATGAAAGACCGCTTATTACCGGTCTTTGACCGGTCAGTCTCCGCTCTGCTGACTGACCTCGAACAAAGAGGAATGCTGGATGAAACACTAGTNGTATTCCTGACTGACTTTGGCCGAACTCCAAAGATTAATGGNAACGGTGGTCGCGACCATCATCCGGGAGTNTACTCAGTTGCACTCGCGGGAGGTGGAATCCGCGGAGGNCANGTTTANGGATCNAGTGATTCGAGAGGCGCTGAACCAGGCTCAGATGCCTGTTCGCCAGCTGACTTCCATGCCACTGTATANGCAGCTCTAGGAATCGATCATAAGGCTGTTCTTCACGATCAGCAGGGCAGACCTTTCAATATCTGTGATGGTGAGCCATTACCACTTCTCTAGATCAGATCCCTCTCATAAATTTCCCAGATTGCNGGGACGCTCAATTCAATGATATCAATTGATTAATAATATCTAAAATGCATTCTCTCCCCGCTATATTCATCACAGTAATCAATTTTTATCTGATGAATCTGTGTTCGGCAGGAACAGTAAAAAGCATTAAAGACATTGAGTTTGCAAAAATTGATGATCATAGCCTCAAATTGGATCTGTATATTCCCGAAAAGACCAACAAGTCAGCACTGATCGTATGGATTCACGGGGGCGGCTGGCAAAAGGGATCAAAGAAGGATTGCAAACTCGATTGGTTAACAGAGCACGGTTACTCAGTGGCCAGTATCTCGTATCGGCTAAGCCAAGTCGCTAAATTTCCGGCACAATTGCATGACTGCAAAGGTGCAATTCGCTGGTTACGTGCCAATTCCAATAAGTATGGCTATAAGACCAATCGCATCATCGTTGCCGGGGCCAGTGCGGGCGGGCACCTGGCTGCTCTGATAGGAACAACTTCAGGGAATGAAAAGCTAGAAGGGAACGTCGGCGGCAACTTAAAAGAACCATCATCAGTGTCTGCTATTATTGATTATTACGGAGCAACAGATTTCATTCTAAGGAGCAAAACTCAACCTTCGAGAGCGAATGAAGTTGGATCTGTAGTATACAATCTTCTTGGTGGAGGAGCGGATAAGAAAATAGAACTTGCATCACTCGCATCAGCAGCGCATCACGTAACCGAAGATGATCCGCCCCTATTAATATTTCATGGCGACAAGGACAAGACTGTCCTCATTGATCAGTCTGAGGCAATTACCAAGGTTTACAAAAGTAAGGGCCTTTATGTTCAATTTAATGTTCTTCCAGGAAAAAAGCATGGAGGTGCTGTTTTTTATCAGGGCAAGAACAGAGAACGTGTCCTTACATTCTTGAGTGAAGTAACAAAAGCCAAGTCCTAATTGAAATAACACTTATCGTTATTTCCTCTTCCCCCACCTTCCTTCCCATATCTTTTCCAAGTCAGTAATGATCTCTGGATTCTTCGATGCAAGGTTAATTGTCTCTGTACGGTTCTTGGCAAGATTATAAAGTGCCCATGGCCTCTTCCCTTCTCTGACAATTTTATAGTCACCCTTGACCACTGCATGAGTACCTGCATGGTTGAATAAGTAAGGGTGGTCCCTGCTAACTGATTTGCCCTCAATGACAGGGACCAGAGATTTACTCTCGTGCGGATCAATTTTATTTCCCGATAGTTCCTCAGGATACTTTGCCCCTGCAAGCTCAATGCAGGTAGCCATCATATCTATCACATGGCCTCTCTGGTCAGTGATTGAACCTGACTTTGCCCTAAGACCAGCTGGCCAATGCATAATAGCAGGAGTGCATGCCCCGCCATTGTGCACATTAGATTTATAACGACGCATCGGAGTGTTCTGTGCATTGGCCCAGTTATGTCCGACACTTCCATAAGTGAGCGGCCCTCCCATCATAACATCGTACTTGTCCCCCACTGCCACTTCCTTTCCTTCTCTTTTGGCCTTGGCAAGAATATTGTTGGCAGTGTTCCAACCGTTCCCGCTNAAGTGTTCAGGGCATGCACCATTATCATGGAAATAAATAATTAAGGTATTATTAAACTGATCGGTTCGTTTGAGTGCATCGACAATGTTACCGACGGCCTGATCCATATGGTCAACCATGGCAGCATAAATAGCCTGATTACGAATTCTCCAAGGCTTATGATCAATAGTTTCCCAGTCTTTGACCCAACTTTCCCTTTCCGGTAACGGCCATCTTTCCTTATCGATGATACCCATTTTCAACATCCTCTGATACCGGTCATTACGCAATTTTTCCCAGCCTTCTTTATACATTTTCATATACTTTTGAATCGATTTTTCAGGAGCGTGCATGGGCCAATGAGCCGCAGTAAAAGCCACGTACTGAAAAAAAGGTTTATCTGATTTTGCAAAAGACTCAATTTGCCGCACNGCCTCAGTTCCAATTTTATCGGTGTAGTAATAGTCCTTTCCATCGGGCTCGGTCGGCTCAGTGTTACGGGTCAATGTGTAAGGGTCCCAGAAAGAGCCTGCACCGGTCATAGTCCCATAGAAATCATCAAATCCTCTCTGAATGGGTCCGTCTTTCTTCGGATTCATTCCAAGGTGCCATTTCCCCACCATCCCNGTCTGGTAACCTGANTCTTTTAGGATCTGAGGAATGATGACCTGAGAAGGAGTCAGCCTGTCGCTGTATCTTCCACTTAACATNGTTGCTCTAGTGGGCCAGCACCTAGCAGTGTTGTAGAACTCAGTAAATCTCAATCCAGCAGAAGCGAGCGAGTCAAGGTTAGGCGTATCAATCTCACCACCAAAACAACCAAGGTCAGAAAAACCCATGTCATCTGTCAGGACAATTATGATGTTCGGACGCTCAGACGAGTCCGCATTCACATTTAAAAAAGCAATNAGCGCTATTAAAATATTAAATTTAATTATTTTCATTTTTATCAATTGATAATTCATATCGGATCAAAATTTCTTATTTTTGCCAAAATAATTAAGCCCCAATCAAATCATACCTATAAAAATGAGTACAATGGAAAATTTCATAAAACTATCTAGAGGAAATTGTTCGTCAGAATTGAAAATGCATATCTGAAATTCTTCGAAGATTTGAGGGCAAAGAGCTCCAAGAGGCGAAATTCCTAAGCAATACAAGTGACGAGTCACTTCATTCGAAGATTGCGGTCACTGAGACTGTCCGGGCCGAGATGGGCAGTTGGATTGTGGCCTCAGTNCTGGTNNTCGNTCCNGACCANCCGACAAAAATGGCCCCGGCCCTCGGGATGGCNGTGAGGGTNGGTGGAAAGTCNTGGAAGTACTGGCCCCTCCAGGGANTCTCGGTCACCTCGATGGTATTNATTTGAACCGTACCTTTGCTGGAATCGCTGGTGTTGATAGTGACGGTGGAGGTTCCCCCGGGAAGCTCAAAATGGTCAATTAGATCACTTCGCAATTTGTCAGGTCGGTTTCTAGCAAATTCGCGCATAGATTCCACATTTCGCTCCCAATGAGCGACGGTGAGAGGCTCATCTTCCTGCTTGTGGGGAATGCCAAAGCCGCGTGCTCGAATGCCGGCCCAGCTCCACCGGATCAGGTGTCGCTCCATTTCGGAACGAATCGCNTCTGCCATAAGNTCNATGCGGGCCACCACACGATCACTTGCAAACAAGGTGTTCAATAAATCGGCGCAACGCTGAATCAGGCTTTCCTTGAACTGATCGTTCTCCAGCATTTTGCGAAAGAGCAGGGTGCGGCCTCCACTGTTGGGCCAGCCNGTNCCACTGCCTCTGGGGTTAGTGTAGAAGTCAAACATGTTGTCGTAGTCCGAGTAGTCACGCCTCATAGCCGGCAAGTAGACGTCGGGTTTCCACAGATTAAAGCTATAGTCCTGATCGTAGAGCATCCAGCGGAATTGGCCTCCTCTGTTGGATCGCTGACGCCAGCATTTGATATTTCCAATGTCGAAGTTTTGCCCGTAAATGACCGCGAGATGGTAGTCGATGAAGTTGTCAATATTCAGGTAGCGATTCTGGACGANCTGGTAGTTGCTCGGATTTGCCATCGAGTTTCCTCCAATAAAGCTACGCATCTGGCTGTAAGTAGCCGCAGAACCCGTNTTGGCCTTGCCATATCCCTCAATGAGATCGATCTCATTTATGGACACGTTGTGAGTTGATTCGACGTAGTGCTCGGTGAATTTTTCGCGGATATTGTAGATACCCCAATAGTCGCCATTCAAGTAGAGCACGGCCGGCCGGTAGCCTTGGGTNTCAAGACCAGTCTCCGCCACTAAGCTCTGCATCATNGCATCCCGAAACATGGTAAAATTGCCATTCACAAAGTAACTGCCATGACCCACTGTAGCGCTGAATTCATGAATAGGCGGGCGCGGATACGTCAACCAAGTACTCTGGTTGTCATTTCCCGAATTGCGCAACACGATCGACTCAAAGGAATCCACCTCCCGGTCCGGAAAGAAACGGTGACGGATCCTTCCATAGCCATATTCACGGCGGGCGAACAACGCCATCGACTTTTGTGGATAGCCCCGAGATCCCCATCCTCCAAAGANTTTGACTCCGACNTTCATTCGTGAANTTCCACCCTCATTAGGNTCATGGAATTCGAAACTGGCCTCGATCTCCCGATCACGNTTCCAGGCATTGGATTTGCTGTAGGGGAAACTGCCAATGATGTTGCCTCGGGAAGTGAACATGTGGTCACCAAAGCCATACAGGTAGCCATCGGTGAACTCGAAGTGCTCGGGATCGGCCGCCAATGCCATCACCGGCAAGCTATGATTAGCACCAATGATGTAGGTATTCGTGACAGAGTGACTATTGGGGGATCCCAATACCACTGCTCTAATGACAGTGGTCTCCGTGAGTTCNATGGGTCCGCTATATGGAGTCGATCCTCTGAAAGGTTCTGATCCGTCGATGGTGTAGCGGATCAAATCTTCTTCGCGAGGCGGGATCAATTCCAAAGTGACCGATTCGTCGAATATCCCGCCGCTGACACTGAAAATCGGNGCTTGAACGAATGGTTCGGGAGGGTCGGCGATGAAATCGTGATTNGGAGCTCCAGGAGANGGTTCACCGGAATCAAAGACGTAGTAAGTCTCCAAGTCATCGAGAGCATGCCCCACCGAGTGGTCGGAAACGAGAGGACCGGGATCGAGACGATCCACGACATTCAAGAGAGGATCGCTGAAGATCACGGGTTCATTTCCGTTGCTCAATTTGAAGTTAGCATGCGTTTCTCCTTCGGGGATTTCATCCCCTTCCTTGCCCGATGCGAAGACCACCAGNTACTTCCCTGGATCAAGGGTTGTTCCATCAGGAAACTCCCACTTACTNAAGTTGGNGTCGTTGTCGCTGAGATAATACCCGGTTAATTCGGCAGCGGTGTCGCTTGCATTGTAAAGTTCAATCCAATCTGGAAAATCTCCATCACCGTCTACCACGGTTGTTTCGTTGTTACTCATGACCTCATTGATCACCACCTCCACAGGCGATAGGGTATAACTGGACACTACGCGGATATAACCGGCATTCTCGTCATCGAGAGGCAAAGTTAGAATGACCCTNGAGGGACTCNGGACAGACAGGATGGCATTATCTTGGTCNANCCAGGACCCAATNGACAGGTTCGGTGACCGTTGCAAAGTGTAGGACAGGGTTTTCTCTGCAAGGCTCTCCACGGTGACCATGAGTTGGGAGCCAGTATGTTCGATCTCTACGATGCGGATGGTCGGTTGAACTTGGGCCCAGCCAGTCCCTACCCCAAGCAGGAAGATCAAGACACGCAAGGACGTCCCTAGACCANNGAACCNAAAAAAAATTCCATATATTTTACAATAAGAGATAGAATCTAGGTGTTTTGCTTTTTTCCCGATCGTTTCCACATCACTCATAGCCTAAAAAATGAAATTACTTTAAGANAGTATGTTATCCACAACTTTTCCAAATTCATCAGTGAGTCTGAAATTTCTTCCCTGATGTTTGAAAGTTAAGGATTCATGGTCAATGCCAAGGCAATGAAGAATAGTGGCATTGAGGTCATGCACATGGACCCGGTCCTCTGCGGCAAAATATCCGAACTCATCAGTGGCACCATGGACATGGCCGGGCCTAATTCCCCCACCCGCCATCCACATACTGAAACCATGAGGGTGATGATCCCTTCCATAGCCTTTTCCTGAACCTTGTGACATTGGCGTCCTGCCAAACTCACCTCCCCAGACAACCAATGTGTCATCAAGCATTCCACGCTGTTTGAGATCTTTGATGAGTGCAGCTATAGGCTGGTCCACCTGCTTACAACGTTCAGTGTGATCACTGACAATTTGTCCATGTGAATCCCAGCCCTTGTCATATAATTGGATAAATCGAACTCCTCTCTCCGCAAGNCTTCTGGCTAAAAGACAATTATTGGCAAAAGAAACTTTTCCTGGTTCTGAACCATATGATTTTCGAATACTTTCAGGCTCAGTAGAAATGTCAGTCAGCTCAGGGACTGACATCTGCATCCTGTATGCTAATTCATACTGCGCTATTCTGGCCACGATTTCAGGATCACCTACACTCTCAAAACGTTTATTATTCATCCAATTAATTAGGTCCAACTGTCGACGACGTTGTTGCCGGCTAATGCCATCCGGATTCTCAACAAACAGTACCGGATCTCCGCTGGTCCTGAACTGAACTCCNTGNTGCTCGGCCGGAAGAAAACCTGATCCCCAATAACTATCNAGAAGAGGTTGCCTGTTTTTACCGGATGCAAGAACGACAAAGGCTGGTAAATCATTATTTTCGCTTCCNAGACCATAAGAAAGCCAAGATCCCAGTGAGGGCCTACCAAATCTTACACTCCCGGTGTTCATAAACATTACAGCCGGATCATGATTAAAAGTGTCCGAATGAACTGACCGAATGACCGAAACGTTATCAATTATTTCACCGACCCTGGGAAAAAGATCAGAAACTTCAATCCNGCTCTGACCCCTCTTATGAAATTTCCAATGTGATCCTTTAANTAATGGCTGAGCCTCCTTGATCATNGCGAACTCATGNTTCNTTATTATGTNCTTAGGTACTTTCTGACCGTCCCTCTTTGTTAGAGTAGGCTTCGGGTCAAAAGTATCAACATGAGATGGACCTCCCGACATGAAAAGGTAAATGACCCTCTTTGCACGGGGAGCTACATACTGAAAATTACTTTCTGTTGCCCCTTCACCGATGAGTGATCCCAATGCAAATGACCCGATTCCTATGGGGGATTGCCCAAGAAATTTCCTTCTCGTTATTTCAATCGGTAATCGCATCATTCACGGCTAAGTGCCTCATCAAGATTTAGTAGAACTACACAAACTGAGTACCAACCGTCATTTTTTACTAATGCTTGGAATTTGATNCTTTCCTCATTATCCGGCATNCGCCCAAGGCACTTCATGAAGGCATGGTCAATCCCCTCATTNATCTGATCTTTCCCGTAAACGCTCAACTTCTGCGCAAAGACTCTTGAACATTCGTCAAACATCGGATCATTAAGAGTCACCAGAGCCTGTTGNGGAGTGTTGGAAATGGACCGTTTGGCAACACAGACCTGCCTAGTCGGCGCATCAAAAGNAGCAAAGGATGGGTGAAGCGCCATCCTTTTCCAGTAAACATACATCGACTTCCTGTATCTATCTTCNGGTCCTGAAACTTTCCATGTGAAGTTTGAATTTCCGGCCGTGTTCTGACCCCGCTCCTCATAGAAACCCTCAGGCTGTAAGGGAAAGACTGAAGGTCCGCCGATCCGATCATCCAACAAATCGGAAGCTGCTAGGAATTGATCCCTTATTTGTTCGGCAGGCAATCTCATCCTCGGCATCAATCCGAAAACAGAACGTGAATCAGAAAGNCCAACGGATTTCTGCCGATAAGTGTCTGATCTCACAATTAAACGGACAATATGCTTATAGTCCCAGCCCTTCTGCATAAATTCAACGGCTAGCCAATCAAGAAGTTCCGGAGCACTTGGAGTCGCACCCTTGACTCCAAAATCAGCAGGTGTTGCAACAATTCCTNTACCAAAGAAATGCTGCCACAAATAGTTCACTGTGACGCGTGCCGTTAATGGGTGCTCATTACTAACGAGCCATCTGGCGAAATTCAACCGGTTCAAATTGTTCTTTTGGGAAGGTTGAGGTAAAAATTTGGGAATCCCGGCAAATACTCGATCACCTTTCTGCTTATAATCGCCCCTTAATAATATATGGGTTTCCCTAAGATCCTGAGATTCNTCCATGACNGGCACTTCAATGGTCTTNGAAATCAAATCATTCAATTCCAACTGAAGTTTNTCGATTTCTTTTGATATTGGTAATTTGAAGGCCTTTCGNTACATCCTGACATTCTTAAGTGTGCCATCGAATGGAAATGACTCCGGTACCGGAGAATTATTATATCCAGCTCCTATGACCAATGGACGGCTACTAATTGCAATTGATTTGGGAACATGACCTTTGATTTTGGCTGCGTTGTCTACGACCCCGTCCACAACAAGCTTTAAGTGATTCCCCGCATCAAAGACAACGGCAACCTCATGCTCATTTCCATCATTGACTGGAAAACTTCCATGAATTTCAGCCCCTGACCAGGTCTGAGATTTTTCGGAAATCCATGCAAACAAATGACCCGGGACGGCATTCTCTGAACCTTCACCTCCTATACCAAAAACATAACTGCGTTGACCTGACTTCCAGTCATACTTTGAAACAATATTACCTATCGGTTTNGTAGTTCTAATTGAAGCAGCTATCGTCAAGTCTCCAGTCTCGGAAAAAGACTCTGAGGATTCAATTACTTGAGGATTCNTCCAATGGCCTATTAGAGATTCATCTTTAAGAGAAAACTTCTGNACATCGTTCGATTTGACNCNATCCGAGAGGCTCTGGCGAATGGTATCTATTTTTTTTTGTGTTCCTTTTGGGATATACTTCATCCTGGGTCCGTGCGTGTTATAACCACTTCCCAGGTGTGGCACATTATTAAAAATCGCGAANATTTGATAATAATCACGCTGACTAATTGGATCGTACTTATGATCATGGCACTCAGCACATTCAAGACTCAAACCTAACCAGGTCCTCCCGGTCGTCTTTAGCCTGTCAACGATTCCCTTAATTCGAAACTCTTCCTTCCTTGGATTATTTCCCTTGGCCTGCATTGCCTGCCTATGAAAACCCGTCGCAAGCTTCTGTTCAGGAGTCGGTCCCGGCAACATATCACCTGCCAGTTGTTCAATCGTAAACTGATCAAACGGCATATTATTATTGAAACTGTCTATGACCCAATCCCGGTACGGCCAAACGTTTCTGGTCCGGTCCGCCGCGTAACCCGACGTATCGGCAAATCTCGCAAGATCGAACCANTTCTGTGCCATCCGCTCTCCAAAGTGTGGAGATTCTATGAACTTATTGACGAGCTTTTTCCAGGAATCAGGGGAATTATCATTTTTAAATGCAATAACTTCCTCAGGGGAAGGAGGGATCCCCCTAAGGTCCCAGCTCAATCTTCGAATCAGCGTGTACTTAGGTGCCCTGGGTTTCAATCCAACACCTTTCCCTTTCATCGAATCCCGGACAAAAACATCAATTACTTCTGATCCCTTGGCAGAAATCTGTGCCTTTTTGGGAACTTTGTATGCCCAGTGCTCACTAGAGAAAAGACATAAAGAGGTTGCCAAAAAAAAGCCCCCAGCTATCAAGTACCTGAGAATCATTTTATTAATTGCCTCCCCATACTAATTATCTCTGATCGTATGAATTGTAAGCCCCTTAGTTTCACTTTCCCCCTTAAAAAATAAACTGCTGATGTAACCAATTAAAAAACAACTTCCGACCGAGGCGAACGGATAAAAGTAAGCCTGAACATCAGTCATTTTCCAGACCCATAAGACAACCGCTACTCCACCAAAACACCCTATAATTGCTCCGGTAGCATTTGCAGTTCTTGTCAGGACACCCAGNAGAAANATTCCTCCGAGCATTCCGAGAATTAATCCCACAATTTTAATAAACTCATCAAACAACGACTTNATTTCAGGGTTAAGAAACCAGAGTCCGAAAANTGTCCCTAAAATTCCCATNAAAATNGTTAANNANCTTGCGGAAATAAGATACTGACGGTCATTNCGGCNCATGTTCATAGGNTTCATGAAATCAGTCACAAGCGTAGTCGCAGTCGAATTCATACTCGTCGAAACGGTCGATTGGGCAGCGGCAAAGATTCCAGCAACGATCAGACCCGCAAGACCAACAGGCATTTCATTTGCAATAAATAACGGAAAAATCTGATCAGTCTGAATGGTAGGATCAAGTTTAGCTGGATTGGATGCGTAGAAAGCAAACAGAGCTGATCCGAGGCCAAAGAAAAGGACNCTGGCAAAGACGCTGAGTACCGCATTAGTCCATATAGAACGCGCTGCCATTTTTTCATCAGGAGTTGTCATATAACGTTGCACTACTGACTGGTCCGCTGTGTACCCGGAAACGTTTTGTGCGAGAGCACCTAAAATAATTACCCAAATAGCTACCTGAGCATTTGTAATATCCCAATTAAAGTTCGCAATTCGAAACTTGTCTGCTTCTCCGGCAATAGAAATAAATCCACTGAACCCTCCATTAACACCGCTGATAAGCATAAAGAAAGCGATCAATGCCCCGCCAAGCAAAACAATGGTTTGAATCGTATCAGTCCAAATCACTGCCTCAATGCCTCCCATTGTACAATAAATGATACTCAATAGACCCATGAGAATTACAGACTGCCAAGGAGTCAATGGTGTCGCAGAGGCCAGAGCCAAGCCGGTCAGTGACATTACAACAGCCATACGGAAAATATGGAACAAAGTAAAAAAACCACTGCCCAGCATTCTTACCGGACGATTAAATCGTTTATCAAGATACTCGTAAGCGCTGGTCGCATCAATCTTACGATAAAAAGGAAGCGCCACATAAACTGCAACAAAGGCAACGACAGGAATCATCATATTCGCCAAGAAATAGACCCAATCAGTAGCATATGCTTTACTCGGCAATCCGGTAAATGTCAGGGAACTGAGCATGGTCGCAAAAATACTGCAACCCGCTGCCCACCAAACAACACGCTTNCCACCGCGGAAAAAATCATCAGTTCCCTTGTTCCTTTTGGCAAAAAACAAACCAACCAAAACCATTAAAAGCAGGTAAAAACCCAAAACAAAATAATTAATTATCCCAAAACCCTTAGTCTTTGTTTCTAGATTCACTTTCCAGATTTCCGGAGAACGGACCCTCGGTCGAATNTCACCACTNGCAATTACAATCGAATCATCCCATAGNACAGGAACAGTCGTTACATGATTTGCAGGACTATNTCCTGACTCTATCCAAGTATTCGTGATGGTATGATAAAGATATGTTTTCTTAAGAAANCCAGGATGCTCATCCTTAAGCTCATCAGCTTTGCCCCAATAAGTACCATGTGANCCTCCAAGAACCACGATATGACTTTGCTTATATCCTATCGCAGTGCCCGCCATGAGGGGCCCATCAAAACTTGCTCTTTGCCGCCATTCTTTACTGCGGGTATTGTATTCCCATANATCAGATAAAAGATCCACACTTTCACCTTCTTCACGCCTTCCTCCAATCACATAAACGCAATCATCATAACCGTTGTGCTGAGAAGCGACCTGAACAAAAGCACGAGATGACCATGGAATCTCTGGAAGTTCATTCCATTCAGTAGGAACGTCCTTATTAAATCTTTCTAAGTTAAAATAATAAACCTTATTTGTCGCACTTTTAAGAGATTTACCTGTCTGTCCTCCAACTAGATAAACGGTCCCATTAACGAATGTGGCCGCACCATATGCNACTGGTTCGGGCAGTGAAGGTAATTCCGTACGGTTCAATTCATTCTTATCGTTATCCCATGAAAGAAGAAACACTTCCTNATAAACTTCTGTGGCATCATCTCCACCTATACATACGACTCCTGCATCGGTTGAAACTGAGGCACCGTACGCGAGGGGCCGGTTAAGTTTACCACTTCCCTTCCAATCATAAGAGCTCTCACCCCTGACAAGTACATAAATATCGTCATGCCATACCTTGTCCGTTTCCCACAATGGCTTTCCCGGAAAATTGGCACCTCCGGCAACGATAAGTGCATTGTTGTGGATTCCTACGAATGGGCCAGCTACTCCTGGATTCTTCTCCTGCCCATTCATTGGAGGCAGGTCAGATAATTTTTCCCAGGTTAAGAAATCATCCGCAGCAAGCGCGGAAGAACAAAACGAGGCAACCCATATAATAATTAACTGAAAAATTCTCACTCCTCTATCTTGGCGAAATTTACCAACTGAAGCGACAAAATTTTCCTAGTCCGATGCGTTACGCATGAAATCTGCTGTCTGAACAAAAAATTCTGATAATAACTCCGAAGCTGGTGGTTTGACTCCCGNTTCATCCATCGCCTCGCNCATNAGTTTCAACCACCGGTCCCGTTCGGCAGTACCTATATGGAATGGCATATGACGCATTCGCAAACGGGGGTGGCCCCGCTCTTCTATGTATTTTTGGGATCCACCACATCGATAAATAAGAAAATCAGCTAGTCTTTCTTGNGCACCTTCCCAATCATCATTCGGATACATTGGNGATAACAAANNATCTTCCTTCACCCTTTTATAGAATGCAGAAACTAGATTATTTAAACCCTCCTCGCCTATCTGTTGATGAACTTCATTCATTTAATTAAAAAATTAAATAAATCAGGAAGAGGAACCATTAATAATTTTCACAGGCCGACCGCACCAAGTTTCCTTCCAGCCCTTGGATTTCTCACTCCGATAAATGATGGGTTCGGATCCTTGAAATACTTCAGGATTTTCCTTGGGTGCATTACCGAGAAAAACGACTCTTTCGAGAGTACGGCATTCCGAAAACGCATTATTTTCGATTGATGTGACTTTACTTGGAATTGTAATTTCTTTGAGATTATGACAATGCGAAAAAGCATACTCTCTAATACTATAAACATTTTCAGATAGTTGGACTGAGTTCAGATTGACACAACGGAAAAAAGTACTGGCCCTGATAATCGAAACCTCTTTAGGAATAATTATTTTGGAAAGTTGAGAGCATCGATTAAATGCAGACGATCCAATATGATTAACTGTGTCCGGAAAAATGATCTGAGTCATTGCACTGCATCTAAAAAAAGCACTGCGTTCTATTTTTTTGACAGGAATCTTATGAATTTTTTCTGGTATAACTACAAGGGAGCTATTTGCAATGAACTGAGTTATAATCGCATGGCGTGTACTAACTGACAGGGGATTATATATACGCCACTTGAAATTAGCTAAGGGACTAGCGATCGGATACGAAGACTTTTCCTCGGCAAAANCATGGGAAAAAATATTAACAAGAACTGCACAAACTATTAAAGCCCTCTTCATATCAATACATTGCACCTTTAAGATGCANTCAACGACCTACCATTCTGATTAATTCTGATTCGATTGCTTTTGCCCAGACCTCATGTCCTTTTTCACTGGGATGAGTTGTGTCCGGCATCATTTCCTTCGATAAGTGCCCTTTATCGTCTAGGAAATGNGGTCCAATCTCAAGAAATTTAACCTTTGGTATATCCTTTAACAGTTCCGGAAGATACGAATTCAACTCAATGATTTGTTTGCGGTGAGGATGTGTTAATTCGCGCCTNCTAGGCAGCAACCCAAGAACAAGGATCTCTGTCTGTGGATANATTGTATTTAGCTTCTTAGCTATTTCCTTGACCCCATCAGCTGCCTGTCTGGGCTTATCACTTCCCCAGCAAATGTTATTGGTTCCAATAAGAACAACAGCCCCCTTAGGCGCTTTTTTAAGGACCGGTAAATGTTCAATCCTCCAAAGAAGATGGTTCGTTCTATCTCCACCAAAACCAAGATTAATCGCTTTTCTTGGCTCAAAGTATTTTTNCCATACTTTCAAGCCAACACTCTCAAAATTATGCGTAATTGAATCACCCAGCATTAGTAAATCAAATTCCCCCTTACTCATCTTACCAATATTCTCTGCATGCCTAGTAAACCACCACTCTTCCAATCTGGGTTGAGGNGTAACTGATGGACCGGATACTTCATTGGATTTTTGACTATCATCTCTGTCCTCATTAGCAAATAGACCGGGAATAAAAATTAATGAACAGGAAAGAAAAATATAAGTTATGTAAGCNTTCATTATCTGAACATTTATAGATGCATTACCTGCTAAGAAAACAGTCTAAAATGGAGAAAATCAGATTTCTTGAATTCTGAATCAAGAAGCGTAAAATCAAAAACTCTTTTTTTACAGTCTAGNAAGGGTNGNTAAGTCAGGTTTAAGNCGCTTGATTCGAANTNAATTGAAATGTCTCTTCGAGAATTTTGCCGTCACCCCAGTCTGCAATGATAGGGTTTCGTTTCTAGTGATCTCTCCTGACCAACAAATTCCAAACTTATCGGACATTACGAAAAGCATTAATTATAACGGGAACAGCGGCTCCTGCCTATTAATCCCCGAACAACTGACCATGAATTATGGGTCAGGGTTGGGGCTAGCCAAATGGTTTCTTGCTTCGTTAATTGGATTGGTCATTATTTTGAAATGGAAGAGGGAGTTAAAAAGGAACGTCTTATCGAGTGGACCTCTAGCCTAGAACGACAATGAAATTTGGAATCTTCGTGGGCTTCGTAGCATTCTCTCTCGAAACAGGGCGCTCGGAGGGAGAGGAAAAGCAATGGTTTG
>PAPL01000079.1 GCA_002708885.1 Verrucomicrobiales bacterium
GTTCCCGCAAAAGACACTCTAGAATTGGCCTTCTACTCTGTTCAGCCTAGTTTTCCGTTTCACTGGAATATCTCCGAGCTCATTCCTTCGAATGAAAGTATGTTTCTGAGTAACATACCCTATTCTATATAGTTAAAGTATAGATTAGTGTCTAATTAATTTGAGAATGTAATAAATCTTTACTCATTAAGATACATTCTCATTGGGATCATTTTTGAGAATTGAAACCCTTCTTTATTGAAGAAATTCTGCGATTCTGCACTGATTTTATCGGTTAATAGCGTAATGCGCTTAAAATCTTTTAGTTGTGCGAATTCTTTAACAGCCATTAAGAGTTGTTTTCCATAACCTTGGCCGCGGTTCATTGGATGTATTATGAAATCTTCTAATATAAGAACTGATCCTCCCTCTGCAGTGCTTATAGTAAAGAGCATATTTACCATACCAATAATTTTAGATTCATTTTTTATGACCAGAATTCGCCCGCGATTGGGATGTTCTAATATTAATCTTAGTCCTTCTTCTTGCTTTTTTGAATTAGGCTCAAAATCTCCTTCCATTTCAAACAGTTCCATTAAGAGCTGTATGAGTTGAGGTAAATCCTCAAGTATTGCTGGAACAATTACGGTTTGATCTGAGGAATCTAAATTATTAGAGGGCATTAAAGTAAGAGGACTCTATCAAGGTATTACTAAAGCACTATAATTAAAAATTCTGATTAAAGCATTTTAATTAATACATATGAAAATTATATGTTGATTAAACATTAAACATTAATAGGTTGCCTACTATTAATTTCTCCTGACCGTTGCGATTTTTTATTTTTTCTCTAACTATTGCATTTTTATTTATTCTGCTGGGCATCACTGGAGGCAAGGTTCGCAGTTTGTCGGTGCGGGTTAATTTGTTGAAATCCCAAGGTGCTGAATTGGAAAAAGATTTAGAAGAAGCAATTGCTGAGAACTCTGCTCATATTAGCGAATTGCAGGATTATCAGTCTGTTTTGTATGTTGCTCAAGGCTCGAATACGGCCCTATCTAAACGACTTTTAATACAAGAGAACAATATTGAGAAATTACAGACCAATTTAGCATCGGTTTTAAAGGAAAATTATATCAGGAAGGAAATTTGGGATAAGGAAAAGCATGTTCTCCAAGATCAGAAGAAGAAGTTAGAAGCTGAATTNCAGGCCTTAAGCCAGGCATTGTTTTCCCAGTCCAAGGAATTGGAAAAGGTTGGTGAAGATTATAGATCTTTGCGTGTTAAATATGAGGAATCTCTANTNGATAGTAATCANTTGCTNAAANCNAACNAATTGAAAGAAATTGCNATTGTGNAATTNCAGATGCGTATCAATAAANTGCAAATGAACAATAGATTCTTGTCAGCAAGGTTAAATTTCAGTGCAAAAGCATCAACTNTTTTTANCTCTCNNNNCGAANAATCTGCCGAGCAATTGAGTNGTTTANATNGTATNTGTGATGGTAATGATGGGTGATAATGAAAAAGCACTCCAGGATTAACTGCAGTGCTTTTTGATTGAGGTCCCACGTTGTGCCGACCNCGGAANTTGAGGGCTCACGTTTCCCGGTGAATTCCAGGTGGGTGGCCGCCTTGCTGAAATCTGCCTTCCAATGAAGGCCTGACATCAAACAACCGGCTAAGCCTCCCTTTAACGTACTAACGGGCCGGGCCCAGGTTATCCGCAAACGCGAACACGGTAGGATTATCTCAAAACTAAAAATTCAAAGAACATTTCTTGTTATATTGCTTTCCAAGAATATTTTTTCAGCGAAATTCGATTGGCAGTTTTGTTTTTAATTCATTAAGAATCTGTTCATGCTCGGTATCAACTTCCGCTGATTTTAATGTGCGCTCATGATTGCGATAGGTCAATGAATAAGCAATTGATTTTTTATTTTTGTCCATCCGATTTCCAGTCTCATCATGAAATAAATCAAAAAGTTTAAATGATTCTAGGAGACTTGAATTTATTCCTTTTAAGACCTTTTCAATTTCAACATTAGGCAATGAAAGAGGCAGTTCCATTGCGATGTCACGTCGGACCGCTGGATATTTTGGTAACTCCTTATAAATGATTGATTTTGATCTTTGCTCAAAAACCAAATTTAGATTTATCTCTGATACAAATACTGGATGCCGAGCGTCTATTTGCCGGCTCCTCGCGGGTATAATTTGAGCGGCGTGTCCTATTGTTTTTTCATCTATACTAATATTAGCAATAAATGCTGCATTTTTTTGTAAAGTATCAGAAAGGGTGAATTCGATCGGTCTGTCAATTATTCGTTCCAATATTCCTTTTAATGAGAAAAAACTAGCGGGATTTGGAGATGGATTATTCCATGATTTTTGTTTGGGTCCGGAAATTAGAATTGCTAGATGTTGGGCCTCTTCACTTTTTTTATTGCCGGGAAAAACAGTGCCTGTTTCAAAGAATCGTAACTCTTCTGCTCCTTGATGCAGGTTCCGTTCCGCTACCTCTATTAAAGATGCAATTAGTCCTGGCCTCAGGTGGGTCAGGTCATCGCTGAGCGGATTTTTTATTGCAATAGCGTTGGAATTATCAGTGCATACACAATCTTCAATCTTGACTTTTGATGTTAGCTTAATTGTGCGCGTTTCATAGAAACCAATTGATGAAAGTTCATTAGCTTTAGTTTCAATGAAGTCGAATAAATCATCGGATTCAGAGGCTTTAGAGAACCATCCGGATTGACGTGAAGGGATATTGTCGATTCCGTATACTCTGGCGATTTCTTCGTATAGATCCGCGGGTCGTGTTAGATCTCTCCGATAACTGGGAACTTCCCAATTGGAAATGTTCTCATCGGTATCTATTTTCTTTAACCTCAAATTTTCAAGTATTTTGAACATTTCTTGATTCTCTATACTGTGTCCAAGAACTGCCCTGCATTTAGTTGAATCTAATGAGATAATTGTATTGGAATCTTCAACCTCGCCAGACACAATGATTTCTTCTTCTGCTTCTCCTCCTGCCAATTCCAATATTAATTTTGTGGCTAACTCTGAAGATCCAATTATTTGCGAAGGGTCCACGCCTCTCTCAAAACGATAGCTAGAGTCAGTGGACAGGCCTAGGTTTCTACTGCTTTTTCTTATTGATGAAGAGAGAAAGTGAGCGGATTCAAGCAGTACATCTTGAGACTTTTCTGTAATCCCTGTGTCAGTTCCACCCATGATTCCGGCAATTGCAATTGCTTTCATTTTATCTGCAATAACTAAGTCATCGATACTGAGTTCATAGGTTAACCCATCAAGTGCAGTGAATTTTTCACCTTCCGATGCTTTTCGAACGCAGATTCCTCCTTTGAGTGTGTTGTAGTCAAAAGCATGTAGCGGTTGACCCATTTCCATCATGACAAAGTTTGTGATGTCCACAACATTATTGATAGAGCGTAATCCGATAGACTCGATTTTTGTTTTGAGCCAATCTGGGCTTTCTGTTACTTGAACGTTTCTGATTATCCGAGCAGTATAGAAGCTACACTTTT
The DNA here is from genome assembly GCA_002708885.1 of Verrucomicrobiales bacterium. Taxonomy (GTDB): domain Bacteria; phylum Verrucomicrobiota; class Verrucomicrobiia; order Verrucomicrobiales; family DEV007; genus EC70. Next base: position 3,534 of record PAPL01000079.1, read on the forward strand.
CTGGAGCTAAATTGTTTATTTCTGATTCGTTTGCGATCCGTTGCTTGATTTTTGAAGTTTTGTAATCAGGGTTATTTTTCAAACTTTGGTCCGACAAAGCTGATAATTCTCTAGCAATACCCAAGTGACTAAGGCAGTCAGGGCGGTTTGGAGTAATCTCAAGATCAAAAATCGTTGGATAGATACTATTAAGAGGGGTTCCTATTTTGCATTCTGGAGGTAAGATCCACAAACCTTGATCATCCTCACCTCCAAGCTCACTTTGACTACATAGCATGCCATGCGATTCTATGCCCCTCAGTTTGCTTTGCTTTATAGAAAATCCATTTTCAAGCTCAGCACCTGGTAATGCAAGAGGGACCTTATCTCCTATCTTGAAATTCTTAGCACCACATACAATCTGCCGTAAATCTTTATTGCCATCATTTACTAGGCATACTGATAGTTTGTCCGCATTCGTGTGAGGCTCTATGGTTTTGATTTCTGCAACAATTACCTTATCAGGTATTTTTATAATGCTCTCCACTTCAATGCCGGCGAAAGTCAAAAGACTGTCAAGGTCATCTGTTGAGTAAGATGTTAGGTTAATATGTTCGCCTAACCAATCTAGTGAAACTTTCATGCGAATTGCTGCAGAAATCTTGTGTCGTTTTCGATGAGGAGGCGGATGTCGGAGATTCCCCAACGTATCATAGCCAGTCTTTCTAATCCCAGGCCAAATGCAAATCCTGAAACTTCTTCTGGTGAATAATTATTATCGCCACGTGATTTATTTACTTCTATGAAGACATTTGGATCAACCATTCCGCAGCCAGCTACTTCTATCCATTTGGGTTGTTTGCCCTGAGCTTGAAGTAGAATATCGATTTCAAAGCTAGGTTCTGTAAACGGAAAAAAATGAGGACGGAATCTTATTTGTGTGTTTTTTCCAAAGATTGAGTGCAGTAAATATTCGAGAGTTCCTTTTAAATCAGCAAGGGATACATTTTTATCTACATATAATCCTTCAAGTTGATTGAATTGGCTTAAATGTGTTGAGTCAATCTCATCTCTTCTATATGCGGCACCAGGTGAAATGATCCGAACCGGGGGTTCGCTATTTTGCATTGTTCTAATTTGAACTGTTGACGTATGCGTTCGGAGAAGACGGCCATCAGTGAAGTAAAAAGTATCACTTTCGTTTCTTGCTGGATGATCGGCTGGAGTATTCAATGCATCAAAACAGTGCCATTCTGTTTCTATTTCAGGTCCGCTGGCCAGTGAAAATCCCATTCTTCTAAGTGCATTGACTGATTCACTTAACATCTGTGAGATGGGGTGACGCCCGACCCTTGGCATTGGAGTTCCAGGCAGTGTGACGTCTATATTTTGAGCTGTTTTCCTGTCTTCTGCTTCTTGAATATTTAGGACCTTAACATCTAAGGCATCATTGATGACTGTCCTCGTTTTGTTTAATGCCTTTCCGGCAACAGGTTTTTCTTCTTTGCCAAGGTCTTTCATCTTGGCGGCAATGATTGTGACTATACCTTTTTTTCCAAGATAAGTGAGCCGCAATTTATCAAGTTCATCTATTGTTGCGGCATTAGATATTGCTAATGTTGCATCTTTTAGAATGTTTTCGAGTTCTTCGACCATATCATTCTGTGAACAAGTCTTACGATCTCAAATTTTGGATCGTTTGTTACTCATGCTATTTTGTTGTTAGCTATGAGAATCAGGAGGATGCTTTCTTTTTATCTAGAGCTGATTTCGCCTGATCCACTAAACCATCAAATGCATGATCATCATGTATAGCTATATCTGACATGACTTTCCTATCAAGTTCAATGCCTAGTGATTTAAGGCCTTCCATGAATCGACTGTAAGTGATGCCGCGTGAGCGGCATGCGGCATTAATACGTTGTATCCATAGTGCACGAAAAGTACGCTTATGGTTTTTCCGATCTCGATAGGCGTATGTCATGGCTTTGCGGACAGCGTCCTTTGCAAAGCGATATTTTTTTGAACGAAACCCACGAAAACCTTTGGCTTTCGCGAGCATTCTTTTGCGTCTTTTACGGCTTGCTGGGGAATTAGTTGCTCTTGGCATTTTTCGGTCAGGTTGTTTGGTTTAATTTTTTCACCTAAGGTCTCACCTGCACAATTATATCCCGCTTACCGGGGATCAGACCTTTAGGTTGTTGGCTTTGGTCGGGTTTAAATCGACCAAAGTTTATTTTCGCAGGATGCGTATTAGTGGCTGAATGGTAGGTTCTCGCGGAAACGCGGTAAGTCTGCTGCTGAAACAAGTGTTGCCTTCCCTAAATTACGCTTTCTTTTGCGATTTTTATTAAGGAGAAGGTGTCGTTTGCCTTGTTTTTGTCGCAACATTTTGCCCGTACCAGTCACTTTGACTCGCTTGGATATTGCCTTGTGCGTTTTGCTTTTGCCCGCCGTTCTTGCCATGGGGCGTTGAAATTAGCGAAAAGAACATAACTCGCAACCGCTTTTTTCGGCTTCGTTCTTAATTTCTATTAAGTAAGTATTCTAATTTACCTAATAATTAAGTTTACTTTACTAAATATTTTAAGGAAAATACAACGAATTTGTTTAATTAATGGCCGGTATTAAAAATAGTGACATTACGGTTATATCGAGGTTGTCGACTCAAAACATCCACTTGAGAGCTGCTATCGATCAAGTGGAAGAAGGAGTCATTGTACTGGATTTGAATCCTCAATATGGGACAGGGCCATGTATAGTTTTTGCAAACCGGGGAATTGGTGAACTGTCCGGATTTTCTACCGAAGAGCTTTTAGGTTCTCCTTTATCCATTTTGTTTGCTCCAGAAAAGTTACAAGCACTTCTTGAAAAGCTCCATGCAGTTGCAGAAGTGGCTGAAAAAGAAAGTGGTGCTGTGGTCTTCGAATTTACAAATAATCTTTTAAGGGCAAAAAAAAGATCACCGTTATTATGTAGATGGCGTGTCAGTTGTGTATTGGATGAAGGTGGACGGCCTGTGAATTTCTTGCTTTCAGTGGCTCGTGGGGCTTTGGCTAAAGAATCTCATTCTACAAGAATAAATTCTCAAGATGATGACTTGGATATTGCTATGGTTGGGATCGATGAGAATCCAAGAGAAAACATTTTAGGTCGGGTAGAAGCCTTAGCTATTTCCGCAAGTGGTTTTGCTCATGATTTTAAAAATATACTCACAACGATAGTTGCTAATTTATCTCTTGTTCGTGAATCCATTGCCGATGATTCTATATTATCTGGTATAGATGATGCACTTGAGGCTTCTAAAAAAGGTGAAGACTTGGCTGATGATCTTCTATCCCAAGCTCGAGGTCCCGGTCAATGTCATAAGGAAGAAAAAGACATTGGAGAACTTTTGACTGCAGCGGCTCGCATGTCTACTGCGGGATCAGGGTCCCATTGTGAAGTGTCAATTCAAGAAGGTCTCTGGTCAGCTAAGGTTAATGGGACTCAGATTTTTCAACTGATGAATAATCTGATCATTAATGCGAAGCATGCGATGGATGANNCTGGTACGATCTTTGNCAATCTTAGGAATATTGAATTGACCGATAATTGTGTAGAGGGATTGGGGNGGGGNAANTATTTACACTTGGANGTAATTGATCATGGGTGTGGTATTTCCAAGGAAGACTTGGGCAAAATATTTGATAGACTTTACACAACAAAAATAAGNGGAAGCGGTTTGGGCCTTTCCAATTGTCTAGCAATAACGCGAGACCATGGAGGCAGTATAACGGTCGATTCGACTAAGGGTAGAGGCACAAGATTTAAGATTTATTTACCTGCAACTGGTACAATCCAGAGCGTACAGAAAGATCATAGAAAGGATGTCGTATACAGTGGTTTTGGATCTGTGCTGGTGGTTGATGATGATGACTCAATTGTGGANATATCCGCCAAGATNTTAATGAAACTTGGCTATGAAGTTGAATGCGCCAGTTCTGGATCTGCAAGTGTAACCAAATATCAGCGTAGATTTAATGCAGGAAATCCTTTTGCCGTGGTGTTGATGGATATGACAATGCCGGGTGGCATTGACGGTCAAGAAGCTGCTCAACAAATTATAGCTATTGATCCTAATGCAAAAATCATATCTAGCAGTGGTTACAATCCTGGGGATTTAATGAATGACTCATTNCCAAATGGGGAATCAGTTTTCTCAGGGATCCTATCCAAACCTTTTGATATCCAAACCTTCTCTGCAAAACTGAGAGAAGTGATAAATGACTGCTGATGGTTACTGTGGNTTTCTTTTTTTCTTTGGTGAAATTCCTGGTAGCGCTAAAGATTCGATAGCTTTTAANCTTTTATTGATTGCGTTGGGTAAAATATTAATTGCTTCAGGTACAATTTNATTNACCTTGGTTTCTTTTATTAGNTTTTCCCCATTCGCAATAATATTCAATGGAATAGAAAAGTTGATTGGTTTCCATTTTGGTTCTTCTAATGTGCCTTCACCTTTATAACGTAATAGTTTAGATATTGGCCATCCCACTAACCGCAAAGGTCCGCGAGCATTCATTTCCGCTTCAAGATCCAAACTATCATTTACTCCGTCAATAGTGCCTTGTCCATTAAGAATAAATCCTGGCGTAAGGGCCTTAAAATTAAGAATTTTAATTATTCCCTGATTTGTTAAAAAGTTAACAGCGGCTGACTGGGCGACACTATATCCGGCTTCGGGTTTATCTAGTACTCCACTGATCATGGGTGATAAGGGTCCAAGAATGGGTATAGAGAAAATGTTTCCTTTNATAAGTGCTACGGAGCCGGACCCTGACCATNTAGTTGGCTCCTCTAAGGGAACTTTGAATTGCATGTTACTGCTAAGAATTCCCTGCGTTTGAGTTGGNAGCTTAAAAAGATTAACTAGATTACCAAAATTTATGTTGGAGGCGATTATTTCCCCGGAATAAACACCGGGTTCTTTTTTCATTTCCCATAAGCCCTTATGTTNAATCTGCCCTTGTAAGATTTCCGTTTCAATATTTAAGAGGAATTCTTTTCCTTTCATGAGAACGGAACCTTTAGGTTTATCGAGAGGTATTTTTCTTTTAAAGAGATTTGTGAATGCTTTTCCTTGTGAATTGAAGTTCACTTTTAAATTGGATTTATTATTATTTTCAGTATCAATNATTCCGTTAATTTCTAGATTTGGAGGGTCTATAAACTGATGGCTTTTTAAAACTGATGCTACCTTTGGTGAAAAATATGAAGCTAATTTATTTGGATATATTTTCCCTGAAATGTTCTTTAAATCGACCANACCATCTTCAGTATTAATAGAGGCTNTTTCACCATTAATGTAGCCGTCTTTACGATCCAGACGAAAATTTTGGATAACAATTTTTTTGTCATCTGTTCGTATTTTTCCAGTCAATGCCGTTATGGGGATTTCTTGATAGCGGCATGGACCCAAGGTGAAGTGGCCTTCTGTTTTAAGGTTACTTGAATTTGTTAAAGACCCTTCTCCTTTGAGACTAATGTTTACCGTGGGATCTGATTCAAATTTAAAATATTTTAAGAACTCAGGTGGCTTTTTAAAAAATGGAGCAAAGACAGTCGGATCCATTTTGACCTCAGTTTCAAATTGAATGTTTGATGAAGTATTGCATAGGATATTTCCATTTGCAGTGCCGCTTGAATGTTCAAGTGTAAGGTTTCTCACATACCACTTATTTTTATTATAAGAGAAATCAGCATAAGCTTCTTCGAATAAGATCTCTTTGCTAATGAAACTATCACATTGAATTGTGCCGATTAATTCAACTGCCAATTTAGTATTTTGTTCCGTTTCGGGTTCCGTATTTTCTAGATGCAACTCGCCCTTTGCTTCGATTCGAGGTGAATTAATAAATGTAATATTATCGAATAAAGGACTGCTTCCGTATGATTTGAGTAGACCCTGAAAATCAATAGTTGATTTGATGTTAAATGGTATTCTTTTGCTATTTATTGGCCAATTTGCAGTGCCGAAAAGAGTCCCTTTGCTGTCGTCAATCCTAAGCTCTTTAAGGTTAATATTAGAATTAATATATTCAGCATTGGCATAGATGTTTTTGTAGGTGTACCCAGCACGATTTACATCTTTTGCATTTATTACTGCTATAGCTGTAGTCGTTGACGGGTCATCTATATCGCTAGCGAATTTAATTTGAATATGGGGAGGGTCGTTCTTCTTAAAGTCTAACTGATTTATTTCATCTAAGGCCCGATCTATTATATTTCTAGCTTCTCTTATAAGAATGAGTTTTTCTTTTGCTAGTGATTGATCGATTATATTATTTTGTTTCTCTTTTGAGAGGAGCAATGACCCCATTGCATTTATCCGAATGCCATTCACATGTCCTTCGAAATACTTGACTTCGATAACGTCGGTTGGAATTGTTATTTTTGCTCTTAAGTCTTTGATCTCTAGTTTTTTACTTTCAGGGTCCTCCGGATTAATTGGAATTGAAATGTCAGCATTTCGGAATTCTACGGAGTTTAACGATTGCTTTTTTCTTAATAATTTAATGGGATTGATATCAAGGGTAATGTTATCAATTGATGCTAATAGGGGTTGACCTTTTTCATTGGAGTGGATTTTAACATTCCGAGCTACTAGTCCTTGAAAAGGATCGATTGTTAATTTTTCTATTTCAGCATCAATTCCGCGTTTTTCAAATTCCTCCATTATGAGCTTCCTCCATTTTTTGGTGAAGCCTTCTTTGTAGGCATATGCCGCTATCCAGACGCCAGCAATAATAGCGAATAAAAAAAACAGGCGAACAAATATATGCAGTATGCGTTGCATTCGATGTAAGCTCATAGGATTATCTCCTATGGTCAAATGTCTATCACTAACTAATAGAGCATCTTTAAATTAATTGTGACAGATTGATGCCTGCCTTGAAACAACTTTTTGATATTAAAAATGTTGAGTTTAGTCTCATTAGGAAGCGGAAGTTCGGGAAATAGTGCTCTCGTTTATACCCAAAAAACTTTTATCTTGGTTGATGCCGGTATAAGCGCTAAGCAATTACGCCTTAGATTGAATGATGTGGGAGTCGANCCTNGNAGATTAGACGGNATATTGATAACACATGAGCATGGAGATCATACCAGAGGATTGGAAGTGTTTTGCCGTAAATTGAATGTCCCTATTTATTGTAATGCAGTTACTAGGGAATCACTTTTATCTGATGTTACTAGTGCCGACACTTGGNGCATNATTGAATGTGGAGATCCTTTTTTGGTNGGAGATATTTTGATTAATGGGTTTCCNGTCATGCATGATGCGGTTGATCCTATGGGATTCATTTTTGAAAAGAATCAGAAAAAATTAGGTTTTGTTAGTGATGTTGGGCATGTCACGGAGGTCATGAAATCTACTCTGAGTGCAATTGATACCATTTTTATAGAGGCGAATTATGATGAGGCACTACTTCAGAATGATGAACGGAGGCCATGGTCATTAAAGCAAAGGATCGCTTCACGTCATGGCCACTTATCAAACCGACAGGCTGCAGAACTTGTAGCATCGATTGCGGGTAGNGGTGTCTTGCAGAGGGTGATTCTTGCTCACCTGAGTGAGGATTGTAATTCTCCTGAAATCGCCAAGGCTGAGATAATTCTAGCTTTATCNATGAAAGGTATAAGTGGAGTNGAGGTAATCTGCGCTAAACGTGATCGGGTCAGTGGTCCTTTTATGGTGGAATGTTCAGATGAAGAGGGAGGGGAAGGTTATTCTCAGAGTGAGTTCACTTTATTTGATTAAATGACTATAATGATTGGTTATGGTAGAATTTTATATATTTGGTAATTGATATACTGGGGCGATAATCGACAGTAGTATTATAATNTAACCAGTACTTTAAGTTGCGCGATATTCCGCTAACTCCTTCATTTGATGTTTTTGAAGAACGAGCTTCGAAGGGTAACTTNGTGCCTGTGTATGCTGAGTTAACNGCGGATTATGAGACTCCTCTTTCTGCTTTTCACAAGATTTCAGATGGGTGCCATAGTTTTCTGCTTGAATCTGCAGAAAGTACGGACCGTGCTGGAAGGTATTCTTTTATAGGTAGTACACCTCAGGCTATCATTGAGGCGCACGGCACTAAGGTGAAGATTACCGAGAATAATGAATCTAGGGAATTTGAGAGTGAATCTNGTGACCCCTTGTGCGAACTGGAAGAGTTTATGAAGCGATACCAACCCGTTTCAGGTCCTGAGCTTCCTGTCTTTTACGGGGGGGCAGTTGGTTACCTCTCCTATGATGCAGTNCGATATTTTGAGACCAGCATTTCTGAGCCGCCACCAGATGAATTAGGTTTGCCTGATATGCTTTTTATGATTNCTCAGANCGTCATAATATTTGATCACCGCCTTCGTAAGTTATTGATAGTTTCAAATGTGTTTATAGAGGACCAAGACGATTTGGAATCTCTTTACATAAAGGCAAGAGATGAAATTAATGAGATTGCTAGGAAATTNCATGCTCAGGCTACTTTTTCTCCATTAATAAAAGGTATTGTCAATGACCCAGTAACCTCACTAAGTAATACAACTAAGGCTGAATATTGTGAAATGGTTANCAAGGCCAAGGAATATATTCATGCAGGNGATGCCTTTCAGATTGTTCCNTCTCAACGATTTGAAGTTGAATTTGGTGGTGAGCCTATTGATTTGTACAGGGCTCTNCGATCTGTTAATCCCTCTCCATATATGTTTTGTTTACAGCTTGGAAAAGATTTATCTCTAGTTGGTTGTTCTCCAGAAGTTCATGTTCGGGCAATTGATCAGAAAATAGATATTCGCCCAATTGCGGGAACTCGCTGGAGAGGAAAGACGCCACAAGAGGATGATGATNTNGCGGAGGANCTTCTTAATGATCCTAAGGAGAGAGCAGAGCATATAATGCTTGTGGANTTGGCAAGGAATGATGTTGGCAGAGTTTCTGAATANGAAANNGTNAGTGTTGATGATTTCATGATAGTAGAAAGATATAGTCATGTGATGCATATTGTATCTAATGTGAGTGGAAAATTGGCTNAAGGAAAGACGGCTTATGATGTGATGCGGGCGACTTTNCCGGCAGGCACAGTGAGTGGTGCTCCAAAGGTCAGGGCGATGGAGATAATCAATGAATTGGAAAAGAGTAAGCGGTGCGCATATTCTGGGGCAATCGGGTATTTCGGATTTGATGGGAATCATGANTCCTGTATTGCTTTAAGAACTGCAGTCATTAGAGGTGGTAAGGCTTATGTTCAGGCAGGGGCNGGTGTAGTTGCTGATTCGGATCCTGAATATGAATATAATGAAACTGTCAATAAAGCTATGGGATTGATTCGTGCTATTGAGCGGGCTCGATCTTTATCTAATNGTGAATAATTAGACGGCGCATTTTANATGATTATAAATNTAATTTGAGGGTGGAATGGACAGAATCACCAGGAATCGGAATGCTGATTATAGGGACTTCCCGGATAAAATCGATTGGTCAACTTGGGATCCTAATATGCATGCTACTCTTCTTTTTATTTTAAAAGGAAAAGAAGTATTATTGATTCATAAAAAGACAGGCTTGGGTGCTGGCAAAATTAATGCGCCTGGCGGGAAAATAGAAAAAGGGGAATCACCCGAACAGGCTGCCGTTAGAGAAGTGCGTGAAGAGATTAAGGTTGAAGTCGATTCGCCTAAAGAAATGGGCATTTTGCGGTTCCAATTTGTTAATGATGAATGTCTCGCACTGCACTGCACTGTGTTTTGTGCTTCTGATTTTCAGGGCAATCCTTCTGAGACTGTTGAGGCTGAGCCTTTTTGGTGTGACTTTGATAAAATACCATATGAGCGAATGTGGGCAGATGATGCTTTTTGGCTTCCGGGTATGTTATCAGGAAAAAAATTTGATGGTGAATTTGTTTTCGATGGTGAATTAATGCTGTGGAGAAGTTTGCGTTGGCGCTGAGTTTTAATGAACGGTTTAACGTATTGTTAATAATTGCCGACTATAATTATTGGTAATGATGAAGGTTTGTGGATTTATTATTTGCTTCTGCTCTATTTATTTTTTTGGTTTCAAGGAGCTTTCAGTTAGGGCAAATGAAATTCCTTTTCTTGATGTGGAAAGCGATTCGGAAACTTTCGTTTTAAAAGTTTTTGGAAGCCCAGAAAAATCTCAGAGAATTGAATTTAAAAATGATCATAGNCNCTGGGCTATATTGACTTCAGATACTGGAAAAGACGCATGGAGTTTTCCAATATCAAATTTCAATCANCGAAGATTNTTTCGAGTCGTGGAATCAGTACGGCCAAGAATTTTTTCACATAGTTCATGGAAGCCAAGTTTGGATTTTCCTGANGAGCCTTTCCTTTCAGAAAATTTAGGGGAATCTTTTGAAGTTGTTAAGTGGGTCAAGTTTGCAATTCTGACTGACGATTCGAATCGAGTCTATTTTCAGGACTCAAAAAAATATCTATTCCATTACGATTTTGCCAAGGACCGGCTAAAGCCATTCAGGGGCATGACGGCTGAAGAATTTAATGACGCGACATTATATCTTGGCAAACAAATNGCTATTCTAGGAGCAGTTCTGGTTGCGCCCTACTCTAAGGAATATGCTGTGCAGTTCATTGGTCAGGATTTGTATCCAAAGGAAATGATGAAGTTTCTTTTTGAAACCGTTAAAAATTCAATCAATGGAGTTGAGGAATGGGATGCATATTTAATGCCAGTCCCTACCCAAGCATCTTCTATTCAGGCCGATGTGGAGTATTACCAGGAAAATAATATTGCTATTGCAAATCCAGACCGCTGGTCCGGTCAAAGCGGTTGTTATGTTCCTGGGTGGGCCATTGGTAGATTAAGGTACATTAAGTCAGATGATATTAATGACGCCTATTTAAGTGGTGATCTTAAATCGACAGATATTCTGCTTACTGACTTTGTTCCTTCTGAAGTTCCTTTTGTTGCCGGTATTCTTTCGCTCACACCGACGACTCCTAACTCTCATGTTTCGATACTCGCTCAGTCTTATGGCATACCTTTTGCTTATATAAAGAATTCAGTCCTCCGNGCAGAAGTGATGAGTTTGGTNGATTCTTTGGCTCTTTTAAGGACTTCAAGTGGTTATTGGGGAAGTTGTAACCTTGAAGCTCTTGATGCTTCTAGTGTTTCTAATCAATATTTAAATGAAATCCTTGAGCTGAAGAAAGCTCCTGAACTTGATCTTAATGGCAAGGCTAACAAAGGAGCGATTGCTATTAAAGATTTGTCTAGAGTATTGCCTTCTGATAACCGTTATATAGGGGGAAAGGCAGCAAACTTTGGATTCTTACGAAGAGTAGTTCCAAATAACTCTCCTGAAGCAATTGCATTCACTTTTGATCTTTGGGATCAATTCATGGATCAGCCAATGGGGAATAAAACTCTTCGAGAGGAAATCAATTCCAGGATCGAGCCATTCTCATCATGGCCTACCGATTTGGTTGGTCTGGATAAAGCTCTTAGGGATATTCGTAACATTATCCGGAAAGCTTCAGATTTTTCCAATGAACAAAAATCGGCTATCCTAAATGAGCTTTCCGNTTTTTCCCCAAATGCAAAAATTCGTTTCCGGAGTAGCACGAATGTTGAGGATACGAGGTACTTTGTGGGTGCTGGGCTTTACGACAGTTTCAGCGGNTGTNTTCTTGATGATACTGATAATGACGACATTGGTCCTTCTCACTGTGACCCCGATGAGCCTAATGAGAGAGGGGTTTTTCGAGCCATACGCAAAGTCTACGCGAGTTTCTACAACTTAAATGCCTATCTTGAGCGGCTCAGGCATGGAGTCAATGAGTCCGAAGTGGGTATGGCGCTTTTAGTTCATAATTCATTTCCTGATGAGATTGAAATAGCAAATGGTGTTGCAACTCTTGTTAGAGGTCCGAGTGGTAGAAGTACTAGGGTAGATATTAGTATGGTTACCCAAAAAGGGGCTGTTTCTGTTACTAATCCTGAGGGCGGAGCGATTCCTGAAGTAGTTGATGGATACTTATANCGGGGATCATCAAATTATGAAGGAGTTAACTTACAGCAGCGTTCATCACTATTACTTTTAGGTGATGATGCTGTCATGGGTTGGGAAGATGATTATCTTTCTCTGATTGAGATGCTTTACCAAATTAGTCAGGCTTACATAAAGCAATTCCCAGAAAATCAAGAGCCTCATCTTGAATTTGAATATAAGAAGGTTCATGATGGTGAGCTTGTCATAAAACAAATTCGAGAAATTCCAATTAACTCAAGTAGTGGATCTGAGGATCTTGCAATAATAGGATCACCATCGGGATTGATGGTTTTTCAGGGTGAATATGGGACTGTAATGGGCAATCACCGCCTCAAGTCACTATGGCATTTAGAGGGCGAAAACCGATGGGTGAATCCACAAGCCGAAAGAGATTCATTTATTGATCGATCAGCGGTCGAAATTGCTTTGGATCAAGAAATTACCAACATAGGTGGAAAGCCCTCTGTTTGGCCAAATCATCGTTTCAGAATAAGGGAATCAGGTAATCAGGCATATGCCCGCGATTCGTGGATTTGGAATNGTGAGTACGGTAAAACGAATTATTGGCTTGATGGGCAAATGCCTAATTCTACTCAGTATGAAAAAGATCCGGTTCGTGGTCTTTCCCAAATTAATTACTTCCTAGGGGCTGATTANAAGAATGCTGTTCCTGTTTATAATTCTGGATTTGGTGGCGTTAATCAAAATACTACAAAGAATGATACCGTTAAACTAGTGCACGGACACCCGTCTGATCCAGTGCAGGAGGGTAGCATGTTGCAGACGCGTTCCTTTTCATCAGGAAGGTTGTCAATTGAAACCCAGTTTTACTGGCCGCCTTATCCAAAGGGGCCGACTGCTGGTTATACGTCTCCGCTTGAGAAATGGGTCCAGACCACTATCACTGGATTAACTGATCAGCCGATTATTCTGAGGGGGTATTTCTCACAGACTTACCGCCCTGGTCATCATAATTTTTGGGAGGATTTTGTATTTGAGCCCAGCCTTGATAAAGACTTGGATTCTTCGCAAAGGAGTCAACTTGAAAAGAGAAATGTTAGGCAGATACTTTTATTTACTGATCCTTGGGGTCAGGCTGGAACCATTAAGCTCATTGGGTTGAATGGCAAACTGAGGGATCCATAAATTTTCTCAGATATTTTTTATATATGAGAGAATTTTGTCGTCATCCTCACCTGAAGCCCAGACGACCCGGAGAAAATCGGCTGGATGAATATTATGGCTTCGAAGAAAATTCATATCTCCTTGGCAAGAATACATTATATACGGATGTAATTCGCCTCGCAGTTTGGCTCGGGCTTTTGTAATAATTCTTGGTAGCCACGGGATGTCGCCTAATTTGGAATCACGAGAAGGTAGGTCCGTAGGTGTGACTTCAGTGGAGCTAATTTTTTTCTTTTGAATAGTGTAGAAGTAATCTCTCCTGGCAGCAGCAATGAGTATTGCAGTTTCGATACTTGGTGCTCCGGTATCACAATAATCTTCAACGAAATCAAAAAATTCGCGGTGCTTGTAGCCAATAGAGTTAAAATATTTTAGCTCTTCATCTGAGAAAAACTTATCTGGGTCTCGGTTTCCAGAGCGATATTTATCAATGCCTGATTTGAAGGCCGTCAAAAAATGTTTTTCCCAAGAGAAGTTNTCCATAATTCTATGATTAAGTTGGTGATTAATTGATTCTTCAAGTGCGGGTGTGTTTCAAGTCCAAGATCTATTAAAATCGTAATAATATAGGGCATTATGTGACGGTGAATGCTCAATTAAACGTTCGTTTGAATTCTTGCAAATTAAATGCAAGGTATTCGTATTAGTGGCTATAACTCAGAGAGCATCAATACATGAATCGGCAACAGCGACCAAAATGCGGTTACTGGATGTGTCAGGCAGGCTATTTGCTGAAAATGGCTTTGATTCAGTTTCTCTGAGACTAATTACTGAGCATGCTGATGCTAATCTAGCTGCTGTAAATTATCACTTTGGATCTAAAGAAGAACTCATAGCTGCTGTTGTGGAGAAGTTAGTTGGTCCAGTTAACCAAAGAAGGTTGACTTTGTTAAGACAGATNAATGTAGATGGGTCCGAGGCATGCCAATCCATAGTTGGGGCGTTCATTGATCCAGTCATTGAAGCTGCTTCGCGTGGAGATGAGGAGGATCAGATGTATTGTAAATTAATGAGTCGATGCATTGCATCACGCGATGAGCGGGTCACTAGTTTAGTATTGCGTCAATTTCCAGAGGTGCTTGCAAAATTTGTTGATGCTTTGAGATTAGCATGTCCATGGATAAGTTCAGATGCAGCGCATATGAGAATTTTGTTCATGGCTGGAGCCATGGCGCATTCATTGTTTCATCATGATAAATTAGTAATAATTTCTGAAGGGCGTTGCAACATATCATCACTGGTTAGTCTTCGAGATGAATTAGTACATTTTATTTCTGCTGGCATGTTGGCCGGAATATCAAAATAAAGATGAGCCTAGGAAAAATCCATAGGATAAAGGCGCTTCGGCTATTGGCTGGGATTTCGATATTTGTGGTACTTATTTTTTCAGGATGCATTGCAAAATCTCCTCCCAAGATGGGGGAGTTGTTGGAATTGGAACTTCCTTCATCATATCAAAGCAAATTGGATGTTTATGACTCCAATGCAGATTGGATTAAACAGATTTCTAAAGATAGTGAATTAGAAAGATTGGTGGAGGAAGTGCTTTTAAATAATTGGGATTTCAAAAAAGCTGCCGTAAACGTAAAAAGGGCCGCTGCTAATGCGAAAATCTCGGCTTCTAAGAAGTATCCGAAGTTTAATGGTGGTCTTGGTGGTGCACGTAATGAGCGATCTTTTTTGGGATTTCCTTTTGGTGGTGAACAGGAATCATCCGGGGAGCAGCCTAAAGTTTCGAAGTCTCTGTTTAGTAGCTATGGCATGTCTTTGGATATGAATTGGGAAATTGATTTATGGGGTAGGATGCGGGCAGGGCAGGAGGCGTACATTGCTGAATTTGAAGCTTCTGCAATTGACTTGAAAGGGTTTAAAGCTTCCCTTGCTGGTCAAACCGCAAAGATTTGGTTTGCGTTACTCGGAGCTAAAGAGCAGGAAAAGCTTGCATCGCGGACTTTGGCAAGTTTTAAAGAAACTCAGCGCATGTTGCGAGATGCTTTTGAGGCCGGAAACGGAACCGCTTCACAGATCCGGATAGCAGCTTCTGATGTTGAAGTTGCTGTTGCATTATTGGAGCAACGCAAATCTCAAGTAAGGGCTGCGGCTAGACAACTAGAAATTCTCTTAGGACGTTATCCAGGAGGTATTATAAATGCTAGCGGTGATCTCCCTAGAATGCCTCCTCCTCCTCCTCCTGGTATTCCGTCTGATTTATTAAATCGAAGATTGGATATCATTGCAGCAGAACGTCGTTTAGCTGCAGCTGATAGGCGCATCAAGGAAGCTAAGCTGGCACTTTTTCCTCAAATATCTCTCACTGGTAGCGGAGGTACAACAAGTGAAAAATTAAGAGATTTAACTGACTCTGCATTTGGTGTATGGAACATCGGAGGCCAAGCAGGTCAGCAGTTTTTTAGAGCTGGAGAAGTTTTGGCTAATGTGAAGCTTCGTCAGATTATGAAAACTGAGGCATACATAGATTATCAGAGTGAAGTTTTAGAAGCATTACGTGAGGTTGAGACTTGTTTGGATAATGAGGTTATTCTAAGGAATAGGTGGAATGCTTTGGTGCGTGCTGAGGAGCATCTTATTGAGGCGTACGAACGTTCGGCCGATGAATACCGTCAAGGAATTGGAACTTCAACAAATTTGCTTATCACGCAGAGGCAAATGCTAAATGTCAGTTCGCAAGTCCTTGAAATGCGACGAATGAGGTTGGAAAATCGCATTAATCTACACTTAACGCTTGGGGGTAATATCCAAAAGTAAACAATGAAGAAATCCGCTCAAATAATATTAATTGCAGTGATTATGACGGTCGCGGCTTGTGTATATTTTGGTCTTATTATGACAAAGCCTGTTGCCGAAATTAAAGAGCGCAAGCGCACTATTCCTGCGGTCGAGGTTTGGGAAGCAAAAGTTTCCGATTATAATATTATAATAAAATCACAGGGGGTTACTGAACCAAAGCGTTCTACTGTCCTTGCCGCTCAGGTCTCTGGTAAGGTCGTTGCGGTTTCTCCAAAATTTGAAGTTGGTGAAAATTTTGATAAGGGGGACGTGATTCTGGAGATTGATAGAGCCGATTATGAAGTGGCTAAATCTCAGGCTGCCTCAGCCTTAGCTGATGCCAAGTTGGCNCTTCAAAAGGAAAATGCTCTTACTAAACAGGCTCTAATTGATTGGAAGGCTCTCGGTGGTGATGGTGATCCTAATGATCTTGTTCTTAGAAAACCACAGATGGAGAGTGCTTTAGCAAAGGTTTCCGCNGCGGAGGCAGGCTTGGAAAAAGCAGTTCGTGATCTTGATCGCACTAAAATTCGAAGCCCTTACAATTGTCAGGTCCGAGAGACATTAGTGGAGTTGGGGTCAACTTTGGTTGCTGGATCAGCTGCTGCAGCAGTGAATAGTGCCAATGATTTTGAATTAAGGTTACCTGTTTCTCTTGAAGATTATGCTTTTATAGATGTTATAAAAGGAACCCCTTTAAAGCTTGAGGCAAGTATTGCGGGAGTACATTATNAGTGGGCGGGGGAGTTGGTTCGAACGGAAGGCAAAGTGGATAGGTCAAGTCAATCAGTNTTTCTTGTTGCCAGTCTTAATGCCCTCGAAGGAGATAAGTTCCTTTCACCAGGATTATTTCTTAATGCGAAAATTAGTGGAAAAAAAATAAAGAATATTTATGCCATACCAAGAAGAGCATTGTATGGCGATGATAAGGTTATTATTGTAGATTCTGATAATAAAGTGTCCTTCAGGGAAGTCGTGGTAATCAGAACAGAGCGAGATAGAGTGATTATCAGAGATGGGATCGTTGAAGGGGAGAGAATAGCAACGACTCCAATTCCAAATGTTATTAATGGAATGGAAGTTAATGCGACCAAGTTAATTGACTCTGTGATGACCGGTGACTCGATTCAGAAAGNCAAGAACTGATCAAATGAGAGGTTTAATTCGCTGGTTTTCTAGAAATAACGTTTCTGCCAATTTTATCATGGCTGCAATTCTGATCGCAGGCATTACTACTTGGTTTAAGCTGAAAAAAGAAATATTTCCAGAAACGTCTACGAACGTCGTATCTGTTAGTGTTCCTTATCCTGGTGCCACACCAGGCGAGGTCGAGAAAGGTGTATGCATACCTATTGAGGAAGCAATACGTGACGTTGAGGGGATTGATATCATGCGATCCACAGCTGCTAATTCATATGGGGTCGTCTATGTTGAGGTTTCTGACGATTCAAATGTTCGAGATGTTCTTGATGATATTAAGACTCGTGTCGATTCAATCGAGAACTTTGCTGAGAACACTGAATCCCCACTATATGAAGAAGTATTGATAAAGAATCAGGTGCTGACTGTTGCTATATCTGCTGATACTGATGAGAGAACACTTCGTGGATATGCAGAAAGAATACGTGATGGGATTTTAACTCACAATCCACCGAAGCCAACTAGTTGGATTAACAGAATNGCCTCATCATTTCGTGGATCTAGCGGGGTGAGTCAGGTCGAGCTNTCTGGTCTTCGGAAATATGAAATATCAATTGAACTCTCAGAGGACAATATGAGGGCCTATGGAGTCACTTTTGCGACNNTTGCGGATNCAGTCAGAGCTTCTTCAATNGACCTTCCTGGTGGCGCCGTGAGAACTGAAGCCGGCGAAATACTTATAAAGGCTGAGTCAAAGAGGTACAGTTCAGCAGACTTTGAAAAAATTCCAGTTATTACTAGGGCTGATGGGACAGTAGTATTCCTTGGTGATATTGCGACGATATTAGACGAGTTTGAAGATGTTGATTTAATTAGTCGCTTTAATGGTAAGAATGCAGCCACTTTACAAGTTTTCAGGGTAGGCAAAGAGGACACTTTAGAAGTTGCAGAATCTGCAAGAAGTTATTTAAAAGAGGTCCGTGAGCAACTCCCAAAAGGCGTTGAGGTTGAAGTTTGGAATGATAATTCCAAATACCTTCGAGGACGTCTCGATTTGCTTAGGAAAAATGCTTTGTGGGGGCTCTTATTAGTCCTCCTTATCTTATCATTATTTTTGCGTCCGAGCCTTGCTGCTTTAGTGACTATTGGAATCCCAATTTCTTTTGCTGGAGCCATATGGATGATGCCTACTACAGNTATTTCGATCAATATGATTACGCTATTTGCTTTCATACTAGTGTTAGGGATTGTGGTTGATGATGCTATTGTAGTTGGTGAAAATGTATATAGACGTATTAGAAAGGGGGAAAATCCAAGGGATGCTTCCTGGAGAGGGACACATGAGGTTGGTGTCGTTGTTATTTTTGGTGTTTTGACAACAGCTGTTGCATTCACTCCAATGCTAGGAATTAGCGGCGTCAGTGGAAAGATATGGAGAAACATTCCCTGGATTGTCATNCCGACACTATTGTTTTCTCTAATTCAATCTAAACTTATTCTTCCCGCTCATCTTGCTTTACTGAGACCTACTAATAACGAAGAGAGCCGTAATCCAATATTAAAATTGCAACGCAAAGTGGCTCAAGGAATGGAAACTTTTATTGATAAATTTTATAGACCAATCCTTAAAATGGCCCTTGGNTCGAGGTATGTTGTAATTACTATTTTTATTGCATTNTTCTTCATTGCGATAGGTTTGGTNAGAGGCGAGAGAATNAAATGGGAGTTTTTTCCTGAGGTNGAAGCTGAAATNATTTCAGCAAAAGTTAAGATGGTCGAAGGTGTTGCTTTTGAAACAACATCAGCTGCAGTTACGCGCATCGAAGAGGCTGCAATTAAATTAAATGAAAAGTATNCAAATAGTTCCGGNCAGGCATTAATTATAAATATGTTGGCAACTGTCGGAAGTCAGCCCTTTAAGACAGGGTTTAGTCCGGTTACTCCAACTGGGGATAATTTGGGTGAAGTNGCTCTCGAGATTTTGCCAGGATCNAATAGAGCAGTGTCTGCAAGAGAACTAGCCGCTGAATGGCGAAAATTAACTGGCCCCATACCAGGGACTTCTGAAATTTCATTTCAAAGCCAGTCAGCCGGTTCTGGTAATGCTATTGATTTGGAACTGTCAGGTGATGATATGNAACAATTGATTATGGCGACCGAAGAAGTGAAAGATTCATTGTCTAAGATTGAAGGAATCATTGACATAAGTGATTCAAATACTCTCGGAAAGCGACAAGTTGTTCTTAAATCTTTACTGCCTGCAGGAGAATCTATGGGTTTGCGTTTATCTGATGTTGCTACACAGCTAAGACAGGGTTTTTATGGTGAAGAGGTTCAAAGATTGCAGCGTGGAAGGGATGAGGTGAAGGTCATGGTTCGTTATCCGAAAAGAGACCGTTCTTCTTTAGAGGATGTAGAACAAATTAAGATAAGGACAAGGGCAGGGGATGAAGTTCCTTTATCTGCTTTAGTGAATTTCGAAGAGGGTCGTAGCAAATCGGTCATTAGGCGCACTGAGAGGGTCAGGGCAATTCGCATTGCGGCTGATATTGATCGGGGGAATCCAAAGGCTAATGCGAATAGGGCTAGACGAACTCTGGAAAATGAGACGTTAACAGTATTAGCAGAAAGGTTTCCGGGGATTAACTATGCATTTTATGGGGAGCAGAAAGATCAGGCAAGAAGCATGGAGGAGCTGAGATCTAGTTCCGTATTTGCTCTGTTGGCGGTCTTTGTTTTAATGGCTATTCCATTAAGATCGTACGTTCAACCCTTAATAGTTATGAGCGTTATTCCATTCGGGATCGTTGGTTCGATATTGGGGCACATATTGATGGGTGCAAACATTAGCATAATGTCAATGTGTGGCATCGTTGCTCTGTCAGGTGTAGTGGTAAATGACAGTTTGGTCCTTGTTGATTACGTGAATCGTCATAGGATCAAGGGAGATTCAGTTATTTCTGCTGCATGGGAAGCCGGGGCTGCTAGATTCCGTCCAATTATATTAACTTCATTAACAACTTTTGCAGGTTTAAGCCCGATGCTTTTTGAGACAGATTTGCAAGCAAAGTTTTTAATACCAATGGCCATATCTCTTGGTTTTGGGATTTTATTTGCAACGGCTATCACACTCATACTCGTGCCATCTATTTATTTGGTCTTAGAGGATCTTAAGAGTTTAATTTTAAGACCAGATGTAATCAAAAAATGGGAAGAAAGGCGTCGATTAGATGCTANTGAGTTGGAAAGGTATAACGATTATTAGTTAGAATTGTAAATTAGTAAGAAGACTTATANTTTTCANNTNTGCTAAGAAAATATTTTTGCCTTAATGATAGACAAAATCTTTATAATGAGCGCTATTTGATTAGTAGAAAGAATTAAAAATCGCTAATGCTAATAAATAATAAATTCTATAGAGTCAAATTAGGTTCGCATTGCTTAATTGTGATGTGTCTCTTCTTTTTAGTGACCGGATCACTTTTCAGTGCGGTAGAGGGTCGGCCTCTTGCCCCTGATTTTCTTTCGGAGGAGCAGNTGGAATCATTAAAGGAATATGAGATTGCTCTCAAAGCTAACGAGGACAAGCACCTCGGTTATATGTCCAAGTTGAATGACAAATATACAGAAGCGCTTGGTGTGGCTAAGGAAAGGATGGTTAAGATCGGNGCTGTTCGTGCTATCAAGGCTTTGGAAGGAGAAATAATCAGGATTGAGGCAAACGATACGAGAAGATCTAAAGACATAGAAGCTGCTCCTGATTACGTTAGAAAGATGAGATCTCAGTATGATCAATTTGTATTTAGAGTAAACAACTTAAAGAGGAGTAGAGATGGTGAGGCTCTTTATGCGGCGGACCGAAGTCTTGCTGAATTGCAACTCCAATTAACAAAATCAGATCAACTTGAAAAGGCTCTCAAATTACGACAATACAGGGAAGAATTTAAGAGGCCGCCCAAACCAAAAGAATCATCTCAGGAGAATAAAGGAGATGATAACAATGAAGAAATCAATCCGCCGGAGGATCCAGAACCGGTTGACGTTCCTTTTGAGCCTGAGCCTGAGCCTGAGCCTGAGCCTGAGCCTGAGCCTGAGCCTGAGCCTGAGCCTTTCTCTAGAGAAGAATATGGATTCGGTGAGGATATTGTCAGACCCATGACCTCGGAAGAGATGGATAGATATGAATCGCAGCTCGGATCTCCTCCTGCAATGACTGCGAGAGGCTATCCAGTAATGATTTCAAGTATTCAACGAAAGGAGGTCACAGAAATAACCTTGGGCAAGATTAAAGGATGGGGGCGCGCAAGGCCACAGATGTGGAAAGGAAAACCGTACTGGACTGCTACTGTTACTTACCCCACGACGAGTCTATTTGGCACATTTGACACTGAAGGAATGGCCATTATTTCAGGTAATCGTGTTCTCGAATGGCGTTACACTGGGTCTGGGGAGGAGATCCCATAGTTTTTTTAATCGAATAATAAATCCTGAACCAATTTATTGATTTTCAATTGAATTGATAGCTTTTTGCAAAGAGGCAGTGATCCATTTATCAGCCCCTATTTGGACAAGATGAGTGAGATCATTTTTGGCTGTATTTATATTTCCAAGCAATGCATGTGCTAATCCGCGGTCTGCAATTAGAGTCATGTCTGGATTCCTTGGATGAATTCTTTGATTCAGTTCTTTGAGGCACATTCTGAGATCTTTCATTGCGGCGTTGATTTTACCCGTTCCTATATAGGCTTTTGCTCTTCTGAGCCTCCAAGANCTCTTNAGTCTNCTTTCCAGTAATTCCTTTTCTATTATTGGTAGAGCAGTTTCATATTGATGGCATTCAAGAAGTGAGTCGATCCATGCATTACGCAATACAATACTGCCAGTTGCTTGATATCCCGTATGAAGAGTTTCGGGCCTTTCACCGTCCCGTTTCATTTCTCTTAATAAACGAGCATGTAATAGGTACCATTCTATTTTACCGTTCGGATATAATTCAAATGCTGCAGAGCTATACTTAATTGCCTCTGATGGCTCTCCTGCATTGGAAAGGACTTCAGCGAGGAGAATCATCGCGGAGGATTTCTCTCTTTTTGTCAAAGCATTGATAATAACCTTTTCGGCACAGAGAATTGCTTGTTTGTGTTTGCCTTTCTTGCTTAGGATTCGAGTCATTTCACGTCTGGCNACAGTGAAATTNACATTACGTTCCAGAGCCATCTTGAGATCCTTTTCAGCTTCTTTAATTNGCCCTAATACGCGATACTCGATTGCGCGTTTATAATAATTTTCCGCCGTTGATTCTCCTGANTCTATTCTCTTTGTTAGATTTTTTATCAGGGTCTTCGTGTCATGATGTGATGTTGCAAGTGACCCCAAGGCCACAAAAAATAGGAAAGAAAAGACGTGGATTCGGAATAGTATTTTGTGCATCACTTTTTAAGGATCAGAGTCGGGTGCATTGTGAAGTCAGAACTTTCCTTTTCATGATTGTGCCCTTCTATTGCAAGCATGTTCACTCCTCCCTCTAGTGCTTTAATGGCATTTTCATCGAAAGGAAAATATTCAAAGGTATTATTTGCTTCATGAGAACTGATGTTTCGTGCCCTTTTTCCATTTCCTGACTCAATGCCTACTCGCAAAATTTCTTTTCCGTTAAGATATGCAATGAAGGCATCATCATAAGAGACAGCGAGCCCAATTTTTTTGTAATCGATCCCTTCTGGTAAGGCAAAGCTTCTGCGCAGATATAGTGTTGTGTATTTATTTTTCATGTTACTTAGAACAGTTCGATCATCATTATCACCGAATCCGAAACCTGATTCGCCTTTTTTCCATGAAGAATGATTGAATGCCAAAGTGTTCCAATTTTCCGGGGGAGATTCGGCATCAATGAAATAGGCCCATTGGGAATTTTTTCCTATNATCATTTTTGCGACTGGGGGTACTTTTTCACCACCGCTTATTGATTTCTTTTTGACGGGTTTTTGTCCGGTGACTGGATTCCATGGATTTTCTATTGGTGAATGGTTTACGGTCCCTTCTTTTTTGATGGCAAATGTATCGCGGATGAGCCCATCAAGGTTAAGCATTGTGCCTGTCAAAACATTATCTGAAATGGAAACAAGTACTGATCCATTTTCAACAAATATGGACCGCATAATCGGCATCGTTCCTTTTCTGCTGACTTTAGTCCCTCCATGCCCGGCAACGACCTGAACAGTACCGTTATGTGGTACCAGCCCAGCGCTTTTCAAGTAAGGGCCATCACCACTCGGATTGCCGTCCCCATCATCAAGTATGACTCCCTCAGNAACAGTTGGTGTTGAATAAGCACCGTTAATAAGCATTGATCTTTCATAGATATGTGAATGTCCTGTGAACACAACATCCACGCCTCCACTTTCAAGTATTGGCATAATGTGTTCCCTCATTTCTATTAGTTGTTGTTCCTTGTCACTGTCATGAGATCCTTTGGTGTATGGGGGGTGATGGAAATATGCAATGAGCCATTCGGATTTTGTTTTTTCAAGATCTGCTTTGAGCCATTGAGCCATGGCTCCGCTTGGTCTTCTGTCAAGGTCATGGGAGTCCAAGACAATGAAATGAACTTTTCCATAATCGAAGGAATAATAAGCCTCTTTCCCAGATGGTAAGCCGCCTGCTTCAGCGGCTTTTGGACAAATATATGCATCATAATAAGGTCCTATCCCATTTTCTCCTTTTGATGTCCTGCCTTCATGGTTTCCCATTGCAGCCCAACAGACCGTGTTTCGTAAAGTCGGTTCATACATTTTAAAAAAACGTTCAGAGAATTCGCCATCGGTACCGCTGTTATATGCCATGTCTCCAACATGAATATATAAATCTAATTTGAGATTTTTTATTTGATTGTATTTGCGCATTGCGGTGTGGACTCTTGCCTGATTTTCTCCCCCGGTTCCTGAATCTCCAACTACCCAAAAATAGACAGGTGAATTTGTGCCGGGTTTTGGGTGCGTTTTAAAATGATAACTCGGGTCTTTCGGGGTAAGACGTTGTTCCCCATCAAACACTGAATAGTAGTAAGTCGAATTCGAATCTAAATCGGAAACTTTAGCTTCGAATTGTCGTGTTCCTTTGGGNGCATCAAATAGAGATAATGAATCATNAGCAGATTCTTCGGATTCTTCTGCGGTTCGGCGTTCCAGAATAGATTCCGATCCGATTTGTTCATTCAAATCTTCTAAANTTTTTCCATATCGGATAATTGGATTTATTTCCACTTCGGTCCGCCAAACAATTTGGATTGATGAATCANTGGCGAGTTGCAGGTAAGGAGATCGAGAAAAAATACGGTCCTCTCCTTGCCCTAAGCAAATGGATAGTAAACAAAAAATAAGGATAATGTGCATTTGTTTCATAGCTGTGATTGTTGATTGTTTGACATTAAATACGGGAGAAATATTCAGTCCTGTTTGATTTCTCGATTTTTATATTTATTGTAACATCCATTAGAATGTTATGTCAGATAATAAACCTGTAATTACTGCTTATCTTAAAACTTACTGTGGATGGAGTGAGGGTGTCAGGGCCATTATGCGTAAGCATGGTCTTGATTATGAAGAAAAAGATATTATTGCCAATCCTGCTTTCCGTTGGGAGATGGAGCAACGGAGCGGTCAGCCCCTTTCGCCGTGCGTGGTTGTTAATGACGTGATGTTGGCTGATGTCAGTGGTGATGAGGTCGAAGCCTATNTGCTTGAGAACGGCATTGTCATAGAAACAAATAAAGAAGCCGATGCGCCAACTGATTCTGCTTGTACAGATGAGCAACATGCTGCCATGGATAAGGCTTCCGGAAAGATCAACTTTTTGGATNATTGATCTAATTTATGTTATAATTTTATACCGAAATCATCTCCGGTTTTTAGTGACTTAACAAATTTAACAAGCACTGCTATAACTTTTTCAACGTCTTTTATTTCCACGACTTCCACTACTGAGTGCATGTACCTNAGAGGTAATGAAATTAATGCACTTGGTATTCCTTTTCCCGTATAGGAAATATTATCCGTGTCTGTACCACTATATCTGGAACTAGATTCGTGCTGAATGGGGATCTTATTTTTCTTAGCAACTTCTAAGATTCTTTTTATGACATTAGGATGGTTGCATGTACCATGTGTTACTGATGGGCCTCCGCCCATTTTTACCTGACCGTGAATGGAATGATCAATTCCTGGTGTATCTGTGGCGTGTGTGACATCGAGACAAACAGCCACGTCCGGCATTAGCCTTCTGGTTATCATTGTTGCTCCGTGACCTCCGATCTCTTCCTGAACTGAATTAACACAATGCAATGTGGCAGCGCACTTGTTTTTTTCTTTTGATAATTCCGCCATGACTCTTGCAATGATGTACCCTCCGATCCGGTTATCGAGAGCGCGGCTGACAATTTTTCCTTTCGAGAATTCCTCAGGCTCATCTGAGTAAACGGCAGGATGGCCNACTCGTAGCCCTAATTTTGCCACTTCTTTTTCAGAAGATGCTCCAACATCAACATAAAGTTCGTGGATTTTGGGTGCGCTTTCATTTCCAAGAGAATCTTTTCTAAGGTGAATTGCAGTATTCCCGATGATTCCTTTAACTTCTCCCTTGTCTCCTAAAATCTTGAGGCGTCTGCCACGTCCAGTAGCGGCATCTGATCCTCCGACCCGATCAATTCTAAGGAATCCATTCTTACAAATGTGTTTGATGATGTAACCTATCTCATCAGCGTGTGCCTCGAGCATTACTGTNGGAGCTTTCGATGATTGCCCCTTCAGGGTGGCCCAGG
This sequence comes from Verrucomicrobiales bacterium, assembly GCA_002708885.1. GTDB lineage: Bacteria > Verrucomicrobiota > Verrucomicrobiia > Verrucomicrobiales > DEV007 > EC70. The sequence goes on from PAPL01000079.1 coordinate 29,517, forward strand.
CCGTTCCATATGCATCATTTTGAACAGTATCTGCAAATTTATTGATGTATTTCCCCCATACCTTTTGACCTGCGGTTTCAAATCCGGTCGGACTTGGAGCAGATAGGAGTTCAAAAAGAAATTTTTTTTCGCTGTTTGTCATTATTGAAATTCTAATTTGTTTTTATTAGTTAATAGGATCATTCATTATGATTTAACAGAAACTTTTTATACAATTTCAGATCAAAGAATGCAATCTGGCATTAATGTTCACTTAATAAAAATTTAATCATGGAAATTCTTCATTCTACAGATTGGAGATTCAGGGCAAAGCATCACTCTGATAAAGTTCTTCCATGGGTCGAGGAGTTCCGTTTTCGAAGAGCAAGGGGTCAGGTCCATCCCGTGGCTGATTTTTTATTTACTTATTATAGTTTCCGGCCGGGACAATTGATTCGATGGAGCCCCGGGATTGGATTTTCCTTGGAAGACGTGGATTCAGATTTCCAATCGGGGAATTATTGGAAAAAAGATCATAACTTATCTTCACTTGATCTTTCGTTAATGGGTCCGAAACAGAAGAGAATGGCGTTTTGGATATGTGAGCTGATGAGATCTATTGCTTCAAGATCTGGTATATATAAATGTTACGGATTACACGAGTGGGCAATGGTCTATCGATTGCCAATGTCTGATCTCCGGCATTCTCAATTTCCTCTCCGTTTGAGCTCGGAAAAGATAAATGACTTTATAGATCAGCAAAGAATATGTTGCAGTCATTATGATGCTGTTCGTTTTTTCTCACCGTTGGCTGGACCAAAGAATAAAAATAATCCTACCTTCGCAACCAGGATAGATTATGAGCAGCCTGGTTGTTTACATACTAATATGGATTTATATAAGTGGGCATATAAAATGAGCCCGTGGATACCTTCTGAAATTATTTCGGATGCTTTTCTCCTTGCTGCTAAAATTAGAGAACTTGACATGCGTGCCAGCCCTTATGATTTGAGTTCATTAGGTTTTGATCCTGTCCTGATAGAAACGGATGAGGGTAGGAATGAATATCAGAAAATCCAGAAAATCTTCAGCAAGGAAGCAGAACCTATCAGAGAAAGACTATTAGAAGCAGTCAAAAAAGTTGTTTCGAATTTGAACAAGGAGAAAAGATGATTTCTCATTAAATCCTAAGATTTGGATTTACGTCTTCGGAAAGAGGAGTGAATCTTTTTTGTATGAATCGTTCCGCCGCTGCCCTTGCAATCATGGCAGCGTTGTCAGTGCTGTATTTATGATCCACAGCAATGAGTTCTAATCCATTTTTTTGGCATTTAATTTCCAGTGCTTGGCGAAGAGAAAGATTGCAAGCGACTCCTCCGCTCAGAGCTATAGTGTTTAGATTTTCCTTCAAGGCTGCTTGAGTTGCTTTATGAATTAATATTTCTACAACTGCGATTTGGAAGGATGCACAAAGATCAGCAATTATTTGTTCGCTAGGATTTGGTATCTTTTTTAGGGCATAAAGGACTGAAGTTTTTAAACCACTGAAGCTGAAGTTTGAATTGTCTCTATTGATCATGCTTCTGGGGAAGTCGAAACTTTTTGGATCACCGTGCCTTGCTAATTTTTCAACTTCTGGCCCTCCAGGATACGGGAGCCCAAGCATTTTTCCCACTTTATCAAAGGCTTCACCTGCAGCATCGTCTAGAGAGCTTCCTAAAGTTTCATACTCATTAAATCCATTAACTTTGATCAACAGAGTATGTCCCCCACTTACAATGAGGGCAATGTGAGGCTTTATTTCCATTTCCATGAATGGTGAACAAAGATGTCCTTCAATATGATTCACTGATATGAACGGCTTATTACTTGCTAAGGCCAGGGCCTTGGCTGCGGTATTGCCCATCAATAGGGAGCTCGAAAGCCCTGGCCCTGAAGTTGCGGCGAATGCTTGAATCTCATCAATCGAGAGACCAGCACTTTTTAATGTTTGTGATATGATTGGTTCCAATAGTACCAAATGATTTCGGGAGGCAAGTTCTGGAACTACTCCTCCATAAGGTCTGTGTTTCTCAACTTGAGATGCTATTTCGCTGGCTAATAAAGTAGAGGGTGGTGATAGGACAGATGCTGCAGTCTCATCACAGGAGCTTTCGATTGCAAGTAGCATGATATTAATTATCTGATTGTAATTTTTACTCTTGCGAATTGTTGCGGATTCTGATCAGTGACTGGACTTTTTGATTGCCATGACAAGGTGCTTCCAGACGACTCTGAATGAATGTTTCCCAGGAAGATTCCTTCAGTCCATTGTTTAAGATCGGATGAAAATTCAATAGAATAGGCTACGTCATCAGCTGACAAGTTAGGTTCTATGCTGGCAATAAAAACAAAATCAGTAAAATCTTTTAATTGAGTGATTTGGTAAAATTTAGGATTTTTGAAAGGCGATTCTTTGAGTGCGTAGGAAAAAATGGCTTCCTGACCTTGCCCCTCAAAGGATGAGGCATCTGAAGAGCCCGGATTACCATTGTCCTGAACACTGGGTCTCCAACTCGAAGCGAGTGCAGGATCGAGTCTGTGTTCAGGTGCTATTCTGACGAGGCTCGGCCCGTTCCCATCAGGGGCCTCTGGCCATGGTGATTTATCGTTATATCTGAAGCTCTCAATGATGTTTCCATCAGCATCAAGTAGTGTGATGTTTTCGCCTCCGTTGTCTAATTGCCCCGCGTAATCACCCGGATTTAGGACTGTCCTGGCCATCGGATCCAACGTTGCATTACCCTCAAAAGTATATTGTATCCCTGCAGAAAAGCTGACACCAGTCAGTTGTATTGTCTGATCGGATATGTTCATCAGTTCAATGAATTCATTTTCCTCGGACGGGCCGCTCGGGTTGTAGTGAATCTCGGAAATGACCAGGTTTCCTGCCTTTGCTGGAATGCCAACAATGAATTGAGCCTGATTGAGTGCGGACCAGACACCATCCTCAAGGATCCTTGCTTTGACGGTTCCGCTCTTGGATAAACTTACAGGGGCATTGTATCTGATTGCTGAGGGTGAGAGACCATT
>PAPL01000080.1 GCA_002708885.1 Verrucomicrobiales bacterium
AATAGTGTAATTATTAACATCAAAGCCGTTTTCAACCTCTTTGATTCCGGTCACTTGAATCTCATTAGGATAGTCATCAACACTTGCGAATGTACTGGTATCTTTATTCTTCAAGCTATTGAGGTTTAGGCTTTTAACCTCCTCATCGTTCGGAAGACCACCCCCGTCCTCCTTATCAAGTGTAGTGAATTTTTCACCATCCAGTTCAAGAACCTCCCCGTAAATCTTAACCTGTTCATCAACCGTCAATGTGATCTCACGGGGACTAATTGTTAAATTTCCGGAAACGTAACTGATGTCATAGTTACTCTCAAGAAACCCATCCCCGTCTCCGTCAGTTCCCGTTACCGGGCTCAGAATTTGAATCTCATCCGTATACGTTCCCACGTCCGCATACGTTGATGAATTCTTGCCTGTGACACTTTTAATCGAAACATTGGTTATCACCTCTCCATTCGGAAGGTCACCCCTGTCCAGATCTTCAACGGTGAATTTTGTGCTACCCAAATCCAAACCATTCCCATAGATCTTTTCCTGATCATCAGCCGTCAATGTGATGGCACGACGATTAATGGTTAAATTCCCCGTCTCGTAACTGATGTCATAGTTCTCCTGATCAAATCCTTTTGATCCGGTCAAGGTTTGATTATCAGCGGACGTCTCTGCAATTGAAATATTATCCGAATACGTTCCCACGTCCGCATCCGTCGACGCATCCACTCCATCCGCACTCACCAGACTCACGGCATCAATCTTCTCACCGTTCGGAAGGTCACCCCCGTCCAAATCTTCAACGGTAAATTTTGTGCTACCCAAATCCAAATCATCCCCATAAATCTTTTCCTGGCCACTTGCTGTCAGCGTGATCTTACGGGGGGTAATCTTTAAATTACCGGAAACGTAATTAATAGTGTAATTATTAACATCAAAGCCGTTTTCAACCTCTTTGATTCCGGTCACTTGAATCTCATTAGGATAGTCATCAACACTTGCGAATGTACTGGTATCTTTATTCGTCAAGCTATTGAGGTTTAGGCTTTTAACCTCCTCACCGTTCGGAAGTACTGAATCCCCGTCTCCATCCAGATCTTTCAGGGTAAATTTTTCACCAACCAGTTCAAAAACCTCCCCGTAAACCTTCGTCTGATCCCCAGCAGTTAATTCGATTCTCCTTTGATTAACGGTGAGCTTGCCATTCGNACTATAATCAAATTCGTAACCGTTTTGACTTTTAAGTCCCTGAGCGGAGATATTGTAATCTCCCACACCAGCCTTAGCTTTACTACCACTCGATTCCAATGTTAATCCATCTTGAATCACTGATGTCACTATCGTGTCTTGAGTGAAAACTCCTCCATATTTTGAAGCATCAACCAGACCAGAAATCTCAATTCCTTTAAATAGCGAATCTGAAACCTCGCCGTATATCTTTGAATCATTATTAGGTTTGACTGTGAGCGTTGGCTTATCTAAAAAATGATACTCGTTCTTTGGAGTCGCCTCATTACCTCCGCTCCCGAATTTTGCGGGATTATTGCTCTTCAAACCACCNAACGTGTGAATCTGTTTGCGCCCATTCGTCAGTCCAGGCAGTGCAATGCTCCATTGCACACTGTCGGCAGATGCAGCGTTAACTGCAAAAACATTAGAACCGGTATTATTTATAAATTTGTTCGCATTAATAACTATGTCAGTGTCACCAAAAAGTTCTAATCGACCCCCATCGAATTCAAGATCACCTTTAGCTGTAATCCTAACTAAATTATTCTTACTCGTTGATTGCCCGGATAGTATGCTTGTCGTGGCATTTGATATTGAAATGTCATGACCAAGAATGGTAACCGCGCCTCCATTAGCATCGATTGTGGAATTAATGTCTACATTACCTTTCGCGTCTAAAAGAATCTGCCCTTCTCCTCCTCCGAAATTATCAATGACACCATTAATAGNAATGTTCTTTGCNGCCTTAAACTCAAAAACATTATTGCCGGAGGACCCGCTGNCCTGAAGGTTCTGCATGCGGATCTGATCGGCCGAATCACTTTGATTAATTATTATATCACCTGATGAATCAAGGGTCAGNGTAGCGAATTTATTCTGATTATTTGCAGCTACCCTTATNTCGGAATCAACAATAATATCACCAGTNCCATTCACATCNGTCGCATTAGTAACCTCTCCCTTAATGTCTTCAGGAGTAGTAGCNACATCATTATCTGTGGACACAGTTACGTTTGTCCCCTTTTCGAGCTGCTTAACAATTTCTTCGGCGAGTTTCTTGCCAATTGTAATATCCTCTGGGTCCAGAAGAAAACGTCCACCCTGACCAAGATAAATTCTCCAGGCACTTACTCCAAAGTCGTAAGTATTTCCGGAAACTTCCGCAAATCCTCCATTTTCCCCTTCCGCAAAAATACTTCCAAACATTTCAGTGTGTCCATCAGACCAAATGACAACGTCCCCACCATCTCCGCCTGATCTTGCAGACGCGTCTAAAACCGCAGCGTCAAAAATACTAACATTAGCTGCTCTTGGCACTGTTCCGGCACCTCTGTCAGTGCCTCCAATTTCAATGCGTCCTCCACCATCATCACTCGACGCCTCAATTTTGCCTGAGACCTTGATATTTCCACCATCAGAATGAAGTTTGACTGACTTGTCCGCGCTAGCGGTTCCCTGATGATAAATCGCATCAGCAAATGCATCTCCCGCCGAAAACATNACCTCTTCTCCATCAACTTTTCCGAGATTATTTATTCCGATTCCATCTTTCTTTGGTTCGGCCAAGTCATCAGAGACACGAAGCATTAGACTGCTTCCATGGTTCTTAAGAAAAACTTCATCTCCACTTGCTAAAACAGAAACACCCTTATCAGATCCTACTTTTCCGGAATTTAATATCTGTTTACCTAACAGAAAAGTGCCGGAGTCAGACTCGAGGAGCCCTAAGTTTTCAATTACTCCATTGAGCTTAAACTCAAGATTATCATTGAGAAAATCCTCATTTGATATATCACCTGCGGCGGCAAGAAACAGATCAGCCCTGACGACGCTGTTCTCACCGAAGGTCACGCCTGCCGGATTAACAAAAAATACCTGACCATTTGCATTGATCGTACCATTGATTAATGATGGTACGTTTCCGGTTATACGATTCAAAATTGCAGCCTGTTCACTTGGCTGTATGAATCGGACCATGTCCCCAGAAAGAACGTCAAATTGATCATAATCAACTATGGCCCTAACGCTTTCCTGCGTAATGATTGCCTCACTCGTTGAAAGACCAGAAAATTGCACCTCACCTGAAACAACATTTGGCGTAGGATCTATCGGNGCTGCTATAGCTGGAAGGCTAACAACGCTACAAATAAATATTTTAAGCAGGTTAAAAATTTCCCGGGGCACGAGGAATGATTCAAAGGTTTATTAAGGGGGCGTTCTTTATAGTTTAAATCGATCTTTTTTGCGAGCATCTTTTCTATTTTTCCGCCCCTGAAAATTGTCTTTCCGACACAGCTCATTGAGCAAAAAAAATATGATCTTAAGTAGTTATTAACTATTGATTATTAACTATTTACCCAACAAANAATTAAGAGAACTGATTGAGCCTTTCATTAATATAAATTGTCTACAAATGTTAACTATCAGTCGTTCTCGGATTCAATGCATCAGCCAAATCTCAATTACAAAAAATCCAAATAAGATATATGCATATTAAAGATCCCAGGAACCGATAATTGTAGCCTCTCCAATTAAGCCGCTTCGAATCTAAAAATTACAGCGTCATTCGTATTTGAGCCGAGTCCTGCCCCTTCATGCCTTAATATAGAAACTGATTTGTGATCTGCAGGTCCTGGACCTACAACTCAAAAGAATAAAAATCAGGCAACTTAATTTATCTCATTTTGAACCCACAATTTGCCACCAAGACTCTGGCGGCAAACCACTCGCAACGAACCACTCCTCCGTTGCCTGTCTATCCTGCCTATAATATTGCTTAGCTGCCCTGACCATTGCTGCTTCCCTCATCCCTGGCATAGTAATCTCTGCTGCCCACGCAACTGCCGCTTCTCCGTCCTTATGAGCAAGGCCGCTAATGAATCCATTCAAAGCAAAGTCCTTGTCCGCGGACTGCGGCATTGCCTGAATTTCCTCCAATGCCTGCTCAGGACGGGTCGCTCCACGGTGCCCGTAAACGGCACTCAGAGCGTCACGCTGCCCCTGACTAGGTTCCAATGACTCGACCCAAGCAGACGCTGCTTCCTGATTTCCCCATTCGCGAACAATTTCTCCAAAGAGTCTGGAATTCTGTTCAGTACCAACGAACTGTTCTGCCCACTGTGCAGCTGCCTGAGGATCATTGTTCGCGTACTCATTGGCTACACTCCTAAGAGCCGCGGCCTGCAAAGCTCCTTCCTNCAAGCTTTCGGCCCACTCAACTCCTCCCTCAAAACCCGCAGTCTCCATCACTTCCTTGGCCAATCTTCTCATGTACTGAGAAGCGTTAGGGTCACCACTCTCTGCCATATCAAAAACGTAATCAGTCGCAAATCCCACATCATAATCGGCCAATCCTTCAAGCAAACGTCCGGTCATTTGCTGACGCATTTCCCCTTCCATCGATTCAACGATGCCAATGGCGGTCTGTGGCTCAACGCTAGCAAGTCCCGGGAGCATGTTACTGGTAAATCCTCGCCGGTACTGCTCCGGAATCCTGTCAATTTCAGCAACGGCCGAAGCCGGATCATTTGCGCCCCAAGCATAATCAAAAGTTCTCCACTGCTCGCCGTCAGCACCTCCATGATGCATGGCTATGCGAATGGTCATGGCCTGCTCATAGGTGAAAGTATCAGAGCGCATCTCTTCTAAGAGCCGATCAAANGCCTTCCGCCGCTCAATGGGATTTGTTGATTTTACCGCTAAATCTACAAGGTCCTGTAGCTGTTTCTTATTGAGAGGACCCTTCTGATTCATAAAACCATTCTCCGCGCTACTCTTTACTGTACCGGAATTCGATATCTTTCTGCCCGCCAATCCTCTCGGCCGCAAATCATCAGCAACGTTTGGATCAAGGAGGGGCCCCGATGATTTATCTTTAGATGGCCCGNGCGCATTAAGAAGTTGCGGTTTTCCTACTCTCAAAGCACCGCGNCGATTATCCTCACTCATCAGACCTTGATCAGTGATCTTTTTGGATGGACCTGCTAACTTGGAACCTGCAAAGAAGGTGACCAGTGTGAATAGCGCCCAGGAAAAATGAGTTAGGATTGAGCCCTTCATCAATTATACAGTTTCAAATTCTATGCCTCCTCAGTTCTTAGGTTTGTTTCTGTTCGCCTTATCAATCTGCTCCTGAATCGTCGAAGGTATTCCGGGCGTTTCTTGAGCCCAGTTCAACGCGGCCTTTGGATCCTTTCTGGCCCATGATCTTCCGACCCGAGCCAGAACTTCGTTTCGCATTTCATCCGAAGTGATGGAATTTGCCCATGTCATTGCAGCTTGCGGATTCTCCCATACTAACCGATCACTGAAACCGGAAATAGCTGCATTTCTAATTTCTGAGTCCGGCATATTTGCAAGATAATCACTCGCGGCTGAAGGGTCTTTGCCGGCCCACCCATTAAGAGCAGCCCATGTTCCCGATTGTTGAGCCTGACCTTCAGGCAGACCAGACACCCAATCCAATGCCGCTTCAGGCTCCCTTGATGCCCAGTTCCTGGTCACTGCCCCGATGGCTCTCTCTGACCCATCACTGGAACTTACCGATTCGGCCCAGTCCTTAGCAGCTTCCAAATCTTTTCTGGCATAGTGATCCGCGGCACGGCCAATGGCCTGATCCCGGATTGGACCCTCATTGAGTTGACTGGCCCACTGAGCTGCTTCGAGTGGGGAACTTGTTCTAATCATCGCGGAGATTGGGGCATGCATTATTCCATACGCAGCCCTATTACCTGATTCCAAGACTCCCTGAACAAATTCCACTGCAAGGTCAGGATCCGTATCGGCAAGGCCCTGAACTAATCCGCCCATCAGATGATTACGAAGGTCATCCGCCTTCATCTTGCGGTCCTTGAGTAAAGGGTCAAAGCTCGAATCATTTTCCATGTCCAGCGCCTCGAACCAGGCAATGGCTTTCTGAGGATCCGAGCTGGCCCATCCGGAAAGTGCCGGTTGCATGTCAGGCTCCACAGTGTCCACTCCAAACATGACGGCGTCGGTTCCTCCGATCGCGCCCCAGGCATAATGAAATTCCTTAAATTCAGGACTCCCGGCATCAAAGTCTTTGATCTGGTCCCTAATAAGCAAAGCATTTTCCGCAGTTAACCCTTGAAGTAATTGTGAGAAAGCGAGTCGTTTATCAATAGGATTCGTCGATCCTTTTAACTTTTGTCCAAGCGATTCAATCTCAAGATCTGAAAGTATTTTTTTTCCTGATGAGGTGGTACTGCCAATCTCGAATCCGGCCCCTTGACCTTGCTGCCCTGATGCTTTTTCCCCATTACGCTTTAGAGACTTGCTATCTGCTAAAGACAAATCTCCCTGATACAGGCCTGCCGGTCCTTCTGTAGGAACATCGCCAGCAGGAAAGAACTTGTAGCCAACAATAAATGAAATTGAAGCGACAAGGCACCAGATAATATGAGGGAAAAAATTCCTATTCATCTTTTAATATAATTTCGGCATCGAATATCTCCAGCCCAATGTTCTGGTAAGTCACGAACCAAAGATCCAAAAGCTCAAGGCCTGCGGAGGAACTGCGGACCAGTGAATCCTTGAATTGGTCCTTCTTAACTTTCAAAAATTCACTGACTGGAATCTCAATTTCGAACTGATCATTATTATCTTTGGAGCTCAGATCAACTTTCTCCTTAGTGACATATTTTCCGGCAAAACCACCATGAGCGTAATTCGAGTTAAATCCAACGATGAAAAAGTTAGAATCATCCACACCAAACATATTTGTATCAATTCTTCCCCTAATCTTAAACTTAGCATTCTCATTAATAAGTACAGGTAAAGGACCAGTGGCGGAGACGCCAATATTCACCGAAAAGTGAAGCTCGGGTTTCCTTCCCTCCTCAACCCAAAGGCACGGTTTTGTCCGTAACCGATGAGGGGAAAGAGCGCTCTGAGCTGACCTCGGTTGATAAAGATGTCCCCTTCTCACATCACGTGGGAACTCGCTCTTCCATTCTTCATAATAATCCTCAAGAAGAACCGATTTGAATTCATCTCGGCTCTCCAGTTTGGCCACTACATAATGATTGGAGGACACTTCCTGAACGCTCCCATCGTTTATCCTCTCCACACGAACCAAGCCTTCATTGACTGTGTAACGGGTCAATTGAGGGCTCGCAACAACATTGAACTGGGTCCCCAGAACCTCAGCCCTGGCTCCGGGCGACAATACCAGCATCGGATTATTCTTGGGTTGAGGCTTGGCATTAACGGACAAGTAACCCTGAGTGAAATTAAGGACCTTTGATCCCTGACTCTGAGAAAATTTCAATTTAGAAATACCTGAGATGACGGCCTCCGAACCATCATTGAACTCCATCTTAACCCATGAATTTGAATTTAACCCCTCAATGGTTCCCTCTCTCAAAGGATCCCCAATACTAAGATCATTAATAATTGAGCCGTCCTCCGCACTCCACTCAATCAATCCATCCATTCCAGTGACGCGAGCAATTGCAGAAGAACCGGGACCTGCACTTTCATCCACAACAAAATAACTAAACCCAATCCAAAGAAAAAATATGGCCGCCGCGCCTACAACTTTCCATTTGGGTATACTGATCCGGGCCTTGGGATGAACCTTGGAACGCGTGACTCTTTCCTGAAGATCCATATGAAGGTCAAGGTAATGGAAGTATCGGCGCTGAGCTGACACGTCTCCATCAAGAATCTTTTCGAGATTAGCTAACTCTTCATCCGTGATGGAATCATCCACTAACTTGGCTAAGAGATTATCTAGATCCTTATTCTTTAAACTATGCATCGGCCATTCCTCTCCTTTTCAAATTCAGCTCAATGCAATTCAATAACGCAACGCGAATCCTCTCAAGCGCATAATAAAGTTTGTGCATTTTCTTTCCGGTACGTTCAGCCTCTTCCTTGATGGCCCCGTGCCGACCAGTATAACGCAAACGGATTAATTCCTGGTCCTCTTCATTGAGCCTCTCAAGGCACTGCCCCAAAATTTCTCGCCTCACCTCCATCAGCGAATCCAGTTCCTCATGTGTCGAATGGAGTTGTTGCAATAACTCATCTGAAAAGACAAGCCTCTCCCTAGCTAGCCGTTGCCTCCATTTTAAAATCTCGAGATATGCAAATCGCATCGCCCAGGGCAAGAACGGTCTCTCCTGATCATAATTTTCCCACTTCTCCCAAAGCTTCAGTGAAACTACCTGAACAACTTCCGCCGCGTCCGCTGAGCGGGGAACCATCGAGTAGACATAGCGCTCAACGTCCCTGTGGAATTGGGTCCATAACCGAACAAATTCAGAAGTTTGATCCATATTATTAAAAGCCTTGAATCAGCTATAAGTAATATCCTCCAATCCAAAGAAAATTAAGAAAGTTTTTAATAAAAACTCAATTTGTTAAGGCAAATTGCGAATAATCAAATCCATTACTCTTATTGTTGCAGAATGGTTATTTTTTTTATTATCATTTCATATCTAAATTGATCGTAAAAAGTGATAGATAAAAAGAAAATTGCTAAACGAGCAGAAAAGCTGATTGAAATTGCTCAGAGAGAAGGAAAGACCGCAGCAGATGCATCCAAGCCCATCGCTAAAAAATGGCTCGGAAAGATCAGCTCTGGTATCGTCGCTTTAGGAGAAAAGGGGAAAAGAGTCGCTTCTGAAATGAAAACCGACGAAGAGAGGGAAGATCCCGAAAACAACTAACTTCTACAAATCAGACAACAGGAAACGGGCCCCTCAAGGGAGGTTCTAATTTTTCTGCTGGTTTTCGTTATAAGTTTTAAACCACCGAGCCGCTTCGGCCGGGTCCTTCTCCACACCATGTCCACTCTCATACATCATTCCCAAATTGTACTGAGCATCGGCCCTCCCCTGCTCCGCGGCCTTGCGATACAATGCCGCGGCCTTCGGTAAATTCTTTGGGACTCCTTCACGGCCGCTCTCATAAAGAGAAGCCAGCTTGAACTGGGCAAGCGCTTCACCCTCATCGGCTCTTTCCTTCAAACCCTGGACCGCATCGGGCAATGGTTCTTCATCCTCAACGACAGTCTCATTGACTGATTCTCCATCATTCTCTGTGGGTGTAGTTTCCGGCAAATTTGTCACTTCATCATCCGCACCCTTTTCCGGTTCATCTGAACTTTCAGCCTCAGCATCTTCCGGAGAAACGTCCTGAGGATCCGAATCGGCGGGAGCCTCCGTCTTCTTATTTGCCTCAGGGTCCGGGCCAGGTCCTGTCTCAACATTTTTATTTCCGCACCCCGAAAGGAACATCATTAACAAAACACAAACGAATAGGTTCTTTACTCTTAAATCCATAGACAAAGTATCGTATGAAAATAACCGCTAGGCAAGGGAACCGTGATTCTTAAGAAAAAATCACTCATAAACAACCATAAGGCCCTTCATGACTCTCCAGTGACCGGGAAAACTACATATAAACGGATACGTCCCGGGGACTTTTGGAATCTCAAGTTGGCCCTCAAATGTTCCTTTTCCATTCACGAGCGATGTGGACCAAATCACATCCTCAGAATCGGGAACGAATTGCCTTTTCAAAGCGTCGGGGTCCTGAGCCATTTGGTCCGCCAGCTGTCCTACCCTTTCACCTGAACCCGGCTTAACAATGACCAGATTATGAATCTGAACGTCCGGATTATCAAAAGTGAGTGTGATTTTCTTTCCTGCCTTCAAACGAATCTCGGAAGGCGAAAAAGCTAACTGATTAGGGACAGCACTGATACGTATTGCATTATCATCCTGCCCATTATCCTTATTATAGGCAGTGGCCATCATTTTGATTTCATTCTCAGTGACCGGAACTCTCAGATCCGTAAACTTTCTACCCAAAGGATCAAACAAATAGACTGGAGCATGACCTTGCGCACCTCTGCCGCTCACGTACTGAACCTCAATAAGATTCAGACCCTCAACGAGTTCAACTTGAACGTTCCAGTCCGAACTCCACCAGTTCGCAGAAGCGATCACAGGCACACCGTTGAGGAAAACTTTAACGTAACTATGCTTAATCGATAATGTGGCGCGTCGCGTGCTCGGAGATTCAACAAATGTGCGCATTGATCCGCCCTTACCCGCACTGCCGCCAAAAACAAAATATTTCTCCTTCTCATTACCGAAACTCAATAACCAACTCTTGAGTTTGCTGTCCCCGGGCCTGATCAATACCGGAACTTCAGGGCCCTGGCCCGAGGCCGTGCCGTGCCCGGCATCTGCAAGGACTGTTTTTAGTCCCTGATCCTCGGACACGTCAACCTGTCCGAGGATCGATGCGTAGGCCAGATCTTTCTGCTGAAGATAAGACACCGTATGAATGACCTGAGACCGTACTCTCGGATGCGGGTCAACTGCCATCTTCTTCAGTAATGATATCGGGTCCTTTAAATTGTTTTCCTGAAAACGTATCAGCGACGTGGCCGCTGCCCTGATCCTCTGGTCAGGTGAATTGAGGAGACTCTTCAAATGTTTTTCCCGGACCTGATTCTGATCATGTAGAACCCATAATCCTTCAAGAACATTCTGATCGGACAATTCACCGGCTAGCCATCGATCCAGTTCAGGAACGATTCCATCCATGCTTCGAAGCTTTCGTCTGGCATGGTCCCTGACAAGGTCCTGAGGGTGCTTGAGTAAATCCAGTAATTGCAGAACGCTGGTCCCTTCAATTTTAGGCCAGTCCTTTACCGTGGGTTTCCCTTTGTGTACGATTCTCCAAACGCGCCCCGTGTATGGGTCCCAACGGGGGTCCCTCATTGAATTCTGGGCATGACCAATGATTCGTGTACAAAAATCGGATACGTACATGGCACCATCAAAACCAAAAGCAATATCAACTGGTCTGAAAATCGGGTCCGGGGACGCCAAAACATCGAGCCTGTCACTGCCCTTATAATAGGCACCTTGTGCGCTATGCTTTGAAATTGAAACGAAGCACTTCCGGAGTAGCACCGCTGATGCCATTCCCTGCTGATACTCTTCAGGAAAGTTCGGACTCGAAATGACACAGGCAGCCGAACCTTTACCGTAAGCAATACTGATTGCCCTCTTGAAAGGGTGATAGACACCGAAAGGAGTCCAGGGAATAGCGTTAGAGTCCTGAACAAAACCATCACCGTACATTTGAAAAAGATTACCCCAACGGTCCCAGGTAATTTTCCATGGGTTCGGAGTCAGGGTCTGGTACTCACGCTCCACGGTTCCCTTTCTCAGGTCGAACCGGTACGTCGTCGCATCAACGCCACGGGTAATTCCGTAAGGGGTTTCCAGTTGCGAACGGTGAAAGACTCCATCGCAAAACATTACGTGACCTAGAGGGCCCATCGCAATCATTCCACCATGATGCGCGTCAGTAACATCAATTCCCCTCAACATTTCTTTCCGATAATCGGCCCGTCCGTCCCCGTCAGAATCTTTCATAAAAACCAATCTAGGCTGATGCGAGATGATGACCCCGTCCTCATGAAAAGCCAGACCGTCGGGAACTGTCAGATGATCCGCAAAGACCGTCGATTTGTCTGCTCGCCCGTCACGGTTCGTGTCCTCAAGTATGATGACCTTATCATGAGGCACATCACCGGGAATAGTCCCCGGAAATGAGGGCATCGTAACGACCCAGAGCCTTCCCAGTGAATCAAAAGCTATCTGCTCCGGATTGCGGAGCTCGGGAAACTCTCTCTCCGAAGCAAACAGATTCACTTCATATCCTTCAGCCACTTTGAAGGATTTCAGCATCTCTTCGGGCGAAGGCAACTTGGCCGGCTCTCTGTTGAAAAGAGGATCAAGGGTCAGGGGAGAAGGATCAAAACTGATCGTTCTGTCTCTGGCCATGGCATGAATGCGCTGATCGGATCTCCTGATCAGTTCATGGTAACGTGGAATCTCAGTATTATACTCATTGGCACGGCCCCGGACTCCAAAGTAAAGAACCGTATTGACCGGCCGTACGAGTGTAGAGACGTACTGAGCCTTGCGTGAAACGGCCCGTGCAATGGACCCGATACGGTCCTTGTCCATTTCATCGTATACCCTGTCACCTAGAACCGTTCTTGAAATCTGGCCAGCAATTAACTCGTGACCATAGGAATTGAGATGAATGCCATTATCAGTGAGCAACTCCTCATGGCCCGCGTACTGATCTTTGCTGAATTCAAATAAATCAATGAATTGAATTTTCCTCCGGTCAGTAATCTCAGTCATCGCATCCACATAAGATTTAATTTCATTATTCCTTCTGACCGGATCAGGATAATGAGAGTGGCCCAGATCCTCAGTGGCTATGGGTGAGAGCAGTATAATATTCGCTTCAGGGTGTCTCCTCTTCATTTCATCCAAATAACCATTCAGATCGGCTTTGAATTTCTCAATTCCCGGGTCCCCAGCAAAGGACTCATATAATCCGAATCCCAAAATGACATGGTCCGCGGGCCACTGGTTCAGGAGCTTGTTCAGATGATTCACATACCTCTCAGGACGGAGACGATGGCCCAACTCATCACCGGTCCAGGCCAGACTGCGCAGTTCAATGCCCTTTTGAGGATTCGCTAGTTGCAGGGCAGCTTCAAAGAAACCGTTCTGCTGCATCCTCTCAATGAATGAGTTACCATAGAGAAGGACCCTGTCCCCTTCTTTGAATCTGACTTCGGCCCTCACAAGACCAGAAAAGAAGAATATACATAATAAAACGGTCCAATTTATCCTCATATTATTTTGTAACTTAACAGCTAAGGGAAAAACACAGCAACAAGATTGATTAAAGTCGCAGGTTTGGATTTTATCCTGGCAAAAAGCTGATATAAAATGAGCATTAAATACAAAAACAAATAATGAAATACCTGTTAATGATATCCTTCCTGTCATGGGCCGGGCTGGCTCATGGAGAAGAAAAGAACAATCAGTTCAAAGTGGCCGGGAAAACTTTTGAAGTGCCTTCTTCCTGGAAAGTCGAAAAACCGAGTTCCAGGATGAGGAAGGCTCAATTCAAGAACGGCAAAGCTGAAATTGTTGTCTTTTATTTTGGAGCAGGTAGCGGAGGAAGTGTTGAAGCCAATGTGAACCGATGGATTGGTCAATTCAAAGAACCTAAAGAGGAGCTGTCTGCGAAAGTGGAAAAGGCAGAGTATAAAAAAAGTAAAATCACCACTGTCTCTGCCAAAGGCACATACATGAGCGGCCCACCGTTCGGTCAAAAGGTTCCCATGCCTAACCACGCAATGCGGGGAGCAATCATAGAATGCGAGGGAGGACCCATATTTGTCAAGATGACTGGACCGGTAGATGAAGTCTTAGCCTCTGCAAAGAGCTTCGATAAGTCTGTGCGCTCAGGACTCTAAGGGTTCCTCTTTCTGTTCCTGAGAATCGGAACCATCAGAATTTTCATTCCCGGACAGGGACCTGAACATCCCGCGTATGTCAGCGACGCCTCCAACCGCGACATACAGTACAAGTGCTGTGTATATAATGAGGGTAACAAGCAATAAGGCTCCCCAAAAATTAATCCATCCTTCCATAATCAGTCTCAGTTAAAATTTTCGGTCCTTTCTTTTTTGTCAGGAACTAGCAAAGACACAAGCATCATTCCAATGACGGCGATGAAAGAAACGGTCAGGCCAATGTGATGACTCTCAATTCCCTTCTCTATAAAAAATTTATCCAATTGCAAAAATTTCTGGACCGGCTTAAGCCCAATCACAGCTAACGTGCCAATAAAGAGGGCCGAGAATGCTCCGGCGGTACTCGCCAACTTCCAATAAAGTCCAAGCAAAAGTATAGCGAAGGCACCAGTAAAATAAATTGATCCGGACACTGCCATGTAGTCCCAGAGGTCCTGACCCAAGTCATACCAGAGACCCCAAATGACCAAAAATACTGCGATCATCACAAGGAATGTCCTGGTCAGTACGATCCGGTCCCTCTGAGACATTCTTTTCGAAGCTAACGGATTAACCACGTCCTCCGTCAGCACTGAGGACCAGCACAGAATGTAAGTGTCATGCGTTGACATGAAAGCCGCGATCATGCCGGCCGCAACAATTCCCAAGAGCCCAACGGGGAGGAGCTTCCCAAGAAAGATAGGCATGGCCTTCATGGTCACGTCCGAATCATTGCTGACTTGACCCGCAGCATCAAAGAAAGGACCAATTGCGCCCATGTCATAAAAATAAACCAACGCACAAATCCCAATGAACTGAGGAATCAGGAACCGGATCATAAAACCGAGGGAGGACCACAAATACATTTTCTTTACCACAGCTACGCTCTCAGCAGCGCATGCCCTCATCACTGCTGTCTGCCACACAGCGCACGAAATGACTCCGAGGAAAAACATCCAGCCAACGTAAGAACCGCCGATTCCTTCCGCCACTAACGGATTAAAACCCTGATCCGAATAGATCTTATCAACACCATTCACCAATGTTGACCAGCCAATCTTCTGAACTGCAATGACACAAGTGACAAGGAGCCCCAAAGAAAGCACCACGAACTGAACATAATCCGTGATGATAACAGAAACCATTCCCCCGAGGCACGTGTAAAACAGAACCAACACGATCATCACTGTCATTACCCATTTCACGGCATCATCATCGATCCCTGTAATGCCTGACACGAACACTGCCCCGGCCTTCAGAAACAGACCCATGTTCAGAATTCCGGCAGCTGCCAGAATGAAACCACCCACGATCCGTAAAGAACGGCTACCGAACCGCTTCTCATAAAATTCAGGGATAGTCATGACACCCATCCGTCTCAGTGGAACTACAATGAATCCCGTCACACCCACAATGAGAGTAGCTATTCCCGCCATGAGTCCGATATGAAAAGCTGAAAATCCTGTCGTGAAACCTTTCTGAGCCGCAAACATTGCAGTGACCAGACCAAGCTCCGATCCAATCATTGTTGCTATTCCCAACCGCGTGCGAAGTGACCTCCCCGCCACAAGAAAATCACCCATACCTTTGATGTACCGGTTCACCAAGAGCCCAATGACCACGGTACCAGCCAAATAGGCAATGACAATGAACCAGTCAATGTTGGAGAAGTTCGTTTCGAGCATTTTTCCTTAATACATTAATATAAAGTTCACTCTAAGACATGAAATAATAACTCAATTAACGGTAAACTGAAGTATCCGGGCAGATGTGCCCTTACTCGATGAATTTGACTTTTTGCTTAACCTTAAACGGACCCTGTGCTCTTTCCTCTCAAGGTCAGTCAGAAGCATCACAGTACGCGGATAGTGAAGGCCCCGACTGTAACGGTGATAAAGATCATGAGCGTTCCATGGACCATCATCCACGCTAACCTCAAGTGTCCCAGCGTCAGGACCGGCCAAGACATAGGCCCCAAGGGCCGTCCCGTTGAAACGGACAGTTGTCTCTTTACCGGGCACATCAGAGCAGAGGAGCCTCTTCCCGGCAAAGGTGTTACGAAAATTACCTGGTATCTTCTTCCAGTCAGGGACGACCCATGCCCATGAATCATTTGAGGATTGCTGGGGAGAAAGAAAATCTCCCTGATAATAACTTCCAGGATCAACTAACTTTGAAGGGAGAGGATGAGGCGATATGTCTCGGGTCCTGCTCTTATCCCACGAACCACTAAGGAGTTTCCCGATCAGTTCGGCCGCTATTGCATTACCGGCAGGCTTGGGATGAGTTCCGCCGAACTTGGCCCACGTCAGTTCTCCGGCACTGATACGATCAGCCACTTCTCGTGCAAGAAATACAGCGGAGACACCGTAATGTTTGAGGACCTCCTCATGCGCGGCTATCGGGACCGGTACCTTCCCCTCCCTCAACTGACTGAGCATCCCGGGATTCACAAAATACGTCACAATAATATCCATATCAGGCTGAGCAGTCCTTGCATGCCTAATGATTCCCTCCATGCCCCGAACACAGTCCCTTCTCTTATGGCCAGCGTCCTGATCATCATTCACCGCAAACTCAATAAAGAACAGATCAATGCGGCCCTTATCAAGAACGTGCTCTTTTAACCGAAAGGCACCGGTCGTGGAACAGGTAGAAGAGATACCCGCATTGATAAATTCAAATTCGGTCTGAGGGAACCGTTCCCTGAGCCAGTCAGAGACCATCGGCCTGTAACCGTTCATTTGAGTAATTGACCCCCCCATGAACGCTACTCTTCCATCTTTCTTTACCAGAAATTGGGTCAACGAATTATTATACTCACCACGCAGTATGACATTGCGTTCTTTTGATAAAGAATAGGAAGCTAAAAAACAAAAAGCGGCCAGATAAACAAATAACCTCATTAGAAGACTGATAACACATGATCAAATGAAATTACCAGCATCTCTTCAAGTCTCCTGTGACTTGATCAATGCACAGAATTCACTTTGCTTCAGGACTCGATACTTTTCCCTGCAATGCCGCTATCTGTGCGCATAATCTCTGACGCGTCAGCTTCGCGTTAATTTTCTCACTCAGTGAGCTTGATAGCATCAGAAAACATTCAACTCCGGCATCATCGCGGAATTCATTGGCACTAAAAGTAATGAGAGCCTCTCTCCTGAGCCTCGTGACTTCATCAAGAAGCTCTTCAAGCTTCAGAGTTTCACTCCCATCCGATCCCGCCTCATCGAGGTCCACCTGTTCCTGTTCAATTTCCAATAACCTTTTGACATATTTATCCAGATGATGCTCCTCTCTCATCCGGGTCCTGTTTTTCAACCACCTGAAGACAAGATAAAGAGCGATCAGAATCGAAACGAAGAATGACCTTAGACTCTCAGTAGAATCAACAAAGTCAGGATTCAATAAAGGTTTAAGCTCAGGATCGTAATAATGATTCGCTCCAGGATGAAAGGGAAGGGAAGGATTCGAACTTGCATAATCTTTTCCTCCCCCTCTCAGGTCATTTAGTTTATTGGATGAAAGAAAGTCCGGGTCCATGAGGACTTCAGCCACGGCAGTTACCATTGAGGCACTGACTGATGAATTTGTGATCAGTTGAGCATTCACGGCAATCGCAGTAGTGTCCTGAGCAGGATAAGGGTCAGGAAAAACACCATAGAAACCACTGGGAATCTCATGAATATAAAACTCAGGATTCTTTGCAACAAAGGACTCAGCGAAAGGCAATTCTATTAACTTAGTTTTACCCGTTCCGGCAATCATCTTCTGTATAGAGGCGTTCTCTTCTGTTGTGACAATGGCCGCGTCAATAGTTCCTGAATTGAATCCTGAGATTAATTCATCGTAACTCTTTGTGACCCGGTTCCCAATCATTGAACCATCATCAAAATGATTAAGTATCACCTCACTGTTCACGGCGGCTCCGGACCCCTTCTCACCCACTGCAATGGTGGTGTTCTTTCTTTCTTCCAATTTCCCGATAAAAGGATCATACCCGAGGCCCTTTGTGACATGCGTCAGAATCACCTCAGGAAAAACATTAGCGATCATTCTGACATCGGAAAAATCGGAAGTTTCTTTGATTACGTTAGGCTGG
>PAPL01000081.1 GCA_002708885.1 Verrucomicrobiales bacterium
CAGGGACTCCCAGATCTTGTCTCCAATGTGCTAAAAATTTCTCTAAATTTTTTCCATAATTCTTCATGTAATCCTCGTTAAACATATCGTTCTCACCTTGATGCCACATGAAGCCCTCGATCTGATATTTGATTTTCATGCGATCCAGCTCAGCCAATGATGATTTAACTAATTTGAGTGATAATGGATACATCTTGAATCCGGTCGGATTTTCAGGATTCCAATCCCCGCCAAGATGTGTTCCTCCAGCAGCGCATTTTATAATAGCAATCTCAGACTTTAGTTTAGCCGAAACCATTCTGGCAAAACTCAGCTCGGGTCCCACGACGTTATTTACAGGACTCAATGATTGCCAACCATCAGATTCAAATTTTTTCTCACGCCCAATTGAGTAAGCAAATCTGATATTCTCTTGGGCACTCTCCAAACCAATGAAGGGAGGGAATCTTTGTATGTCCTTCACGTTAGAATCCGAACCAACCATGTTCGATTGGCCTGCAAAAATAAATACTTTTAGAGGATCTTCAGANTCGTCTCCATTCGTTAAGGACAGGAAACTCAAAAGNCTAGAAAAAAATATTAGATGACAATTTATGATTCTTTTTATTTTCATGCGNAGTCTNAATNGGCANATAAAGATCTGACTATTAGTACAATCAATAACCAACTACTCGAAGTAAAAAAGCATACTCAAAAGCAATTTCTTTATATTTTTCATACCTCCCAGATGAACCGCTGTGNCCTGATTCCATGTTAGTTTTTAACAGCAATGGTTCATTGCCAATGTTCTTTGATCTTAAGAGCGCAACCCACTTAGCAGGCTCCCAGAACTGGACCTGAGAATCATTTAATCCGGCCAAGACAAGCATCGCGGGATACTCAGTACATTTCACATTATCATACGGNGAATAGCTCAAAATATAATTAAATACTTCATTATTCTCAGGATTTCCCCATTCATCATACTCGCTCGTTGTTAAAGGAACTTTCGGATCCAGCATAGTTGTAACGCAATCGACCCAAGGAACATCAGCAATTATTGCAGCAAATAATTTGGGCTGCTCATTTGCCACCACACCCATCAAAAGTCCTCCGGCACTGGCTCCACTGGCACATAAACGATCAGACGATGTGTATTTTTCTTTAACAAAAAATTCCGCACAATCAATGAAATCATTAAAGGAATTTTTCTTATTCAACAGCCTCCCCCCATCGTACCAATCTCTGCCAAGTTCCTGACCACCGCGGATATGAGCAATTACATAAACGAAGCCCCGGTCCAAAAGACTCAGGCGACTACTTCTAAAGGAGACATCAGAGTTATACCCATAAGCTCCATAAGCATATAAGAGAAGTGGAGACGTTCCATCTTTCTTAAAAGAATCATTCCTATATACAACAGAGACTGGAACACGCGCGCCGTCTCTTACAGTCACAAAATGACGCTCCGTCGTATATAAATCAGAATCATAGTCTCCTAAGACCTGTTCACTTTTGAGTATTCTTTTCTGCCTCGAAAAGAGATTATACTCATAAAGAGTTTCTGGATCTTTAAATGAACTATATCCATAGCGTAGCCATTCAGTTTCAGGATCAAGATTTGTGTCAATCCATGCCGAATAAGCCGGCTCATCAAATTCAATGTCATGATGCTCTCCGGTACCAGTTTCATGGATCCGGATTTTTACCAGTCCATTTTCTCGCTCCTCAGTNACTAGATGATTCTCAAANACCTCAAAATCATTCAGATATATACCTTCGCGCTCAGCTATTAAATCTCTCCAATTATTTATGGCGGTATACTCTTCAGGAACCCACATTAATCGAAAATTTGGAGCCTCATAATTGGTTCGCAAATAGAACCGGTCACCGTAATGCTCTAAATCATATTCAAGACCACGTGAGCGCGACTGAAATAATTTAAAATCACCTTCAGGATCCATTGCAGATAATAGACGGTATTCGTNACAGAGAGTCTGACTGGATCCTATAATAATAAATTTTTCCGACCGACTACTNAAAACATAACACCCAAATGTTTCGTCCTGCTCTTCATAGATAAGCACGTCATCTTCGACCNGATGGCCTAAATGATGACGCCAAATCTGATAATCACGTAAAGTCTGAGGATCCTGTTTGGTGTAGAAAAATGTTTTATTGTCCGCCGCCCAAGCATGACCACCTTCAACATTAGTTATAGTATCATCCAAAATTTCACCGCTATTTAAATTCTTTATCCGCAACGTTCTCAGGCCTCTTCCGGTAATATCAGTACTAAAAATAATNAGACTTTCATCGGGACTAACATCTCCCTCATCAAAATCAAAATAATCTTGCCCCTTTGCCATTTCCGGAACATCAAAAGTTAACTCTCCTAGTGGACCCTCAGAATCAACATGTTTCCTATAATGTCTTGCATAATCCGAACCCGAGTCATACCTCGTATAGTAATAATAATTCTTCCAACGCACAGGATAAGTAGAATCGTCCTGTTTTATTCTGGCTTTGATTTCGCCGAATAATTCTTTTTGTAATGGCCCCGTCTTAGCCATTATAGAATCTGTGTATATATTCTCCTCCCTGAGGTAACTAATCACTTCATTATTTGCTCTATCCTTTAACCAATAATAAGGGTCAGAACGCTTAATTCCATGATGCTCATGGACATGATCTTTGGTAGTGGCAACAGGAGGTTGAGAGTCCTCTTTAGATAACGAACCCATTCAAAAAATAGTAAATATAATGAATGGTATGATTACCAATCATCACCAAGACCGTGACGGCCGGCAATTTCAATCAGTTCTGGCCTCATTGGCCATTCATCAGGGCGCATACTCTCCTCATGCCGTTTACTTGCACCCTTCAGGACCATGCATCCAGTATTATCACCAATCCCGGCTATTTCTTCGACCTCTTCCAATGTGAGAGGGTTCTCAAGGGGCATCGAAGCAAAATCACGAACTAGATCTTCTATTGGAAGAGCCTCTTGTCCAGCCTCCTGTATAAAAGTTGGCACAACACTCTTTACAGGTGTGTGAGCAAGGTTCCATAGACTTGCAAACTGAATTTCACTTAAACCATATTTATCAAGGATTGGTCTCATCCTTTCAACTTTTTCCAGGCCTAACTCGACCCAGCCCTCGGGACGATAAGCCCGATGATCTCCTTCCCGAAACACATGGTCTGGTTTCATTGTCCCATGAAATATACCTCCATAATCAACGACTCTTGTAAGAACATTGATGCTAGCTTTTTGCGCCGCTTCAAGACACAAGCGACCAGGCCATGGCTCCAAGGGATTCAGGATAACCATTGCCCAATCAAGTAACTCTCCAAATTGTTCGAAATTGTAAATAAGATCAAGAGTGAAACCGTTCGCTGGGCCTGGTGCAATGCCAAGACTGTCCGTCAAACCTGACACTTTCAGATCAGACATTGCATTCCAGACGGACTGATCCGCATAACCCCGTTCGTCCGGATTATGTAACATGACAAGATCAAACCTGTCTGCCTGACACCGTTCCAAGGACTTCTCTGCCGCCATCTTTAGATAAGCAGAATATTCGGACCGGGACCTGAGGGAAGGATCACTGAACCTAGGGTAACCGCGCGATCCCTCACGTTTNCCCTCATAAATATCATGACCCAGCATTCCTACCAGACAATATTCATCACGANCAATACCTTCCAGCGCTTTACCTANCATCTGATCGGCCCTNCCTACTCCATAAACATCTGAAGTAATAAAAGTACGTATTCCCGAACTGTATGCCAATTGAATAAGTTCAAGGAAGCGCTCATCACTGATCGCTTCACCAAAATGCATGAAGCGCCCACCACTCCAAGTTCCAAATGCAGTTCTAGTTAAATCCATAATCAAATTTATACGGGTAAAAGAAAAATATCCAGTCAGTCTTTCTTAACCTGCAATAACTTATTTATAATTAAAACTATTCACCACAAACTGAAACGCTAACTTTTCTTGTGTGTGGAGCGTGACGATGCTCAAAAACAAATAATCCTTGCCATGTCCCTAGCGTCATTCTTCCATCAATAATAGGAACATTCTTATCTACGTCGGTTAAGCACATCCGGATGTGCGATGGCATATCATCCCNTCCTTCATAAGTATGCACAAAATATGGAGTGTCCTCGGGAACCAATTCCTCAAAGAATGCATGTAAATCGGTACGAGCAGAGAAATCAGCATTTTCCATCACAATTAAAGAACAACTAGTGTGCTGAACAAAAATAGTAACTACACCTTCATTGATTCCACTTTCCTCAACAATAGAAGAAATATTTTCTGTTATTTCATAAGTTCCCTTGCCTCTTGTTGAAACAGAAAACTGTGAAGTATGTACCTTGGGCATAAAAAATAAATTGAGAATATCCGACAGGTGATTTCAGTAAAATATAATTTAGGATAAATCCATCATTGGCCCAGAGAATTGAACTTCATCTAGATGATTAATACCAGTGTCCCCAAATCATTTGATTGNATTGCTTATTCAGAGATACAATAAAGGAACTTATCAGAACGCAGAAAAAGTTGGCCGTCACTAATTGCAGGAGTTCCATGAAACTGACTATTATCTTCTTCAATTTTGTTATGAGCCAGTAATTCAAAATCCGGTTTCGCTTCAAAAACAAAAGTACCCCCCCATCTACTGACTGCATAAATTTTACCGCCCGCAGATACAGCACCTGCATAAAAAGGTTTGCCTCGAGAACCTTTGGCTCTAGTATCTAGCCTTTCTCTAAATAGCATTTTACCAGATTTTGCATCAGCACAACAAGCGTATCCGGTATCGCTGGCCCAATATAATCGTTCATTAACAAGGACAGGAGTAGGAACATAGGTTGACTGGTTATCCTCCCATAGCATTGCCTTCTCAGAAATCTCACCTCTTGCCCCGTCAATTCTCACTGCACAACGACGCAGACTCGGATAACCTCCAAACACATAAACAGTTTCATTGCCAATGACAGGNCTTGGTGAAATGTTTCCGGTAATATTCGTGGAAGTATACCATCTGAGCTTCCCAGACTCAGGGTTCATGCCCCATATCTCACCAGGGACTGGCAAAACCAAATCAGCCCTGCCTTCCTTGGACATCAACATAACGGGCGTGGCATATGCCATTTCCAAACTATCNCCTTCTGAAATCCAGTTCTGTTTCCCGGTCNTTGGATCCAATCCATAAACCGCCAAAGACTCTTCAGCCGCACTGACTACAAGATTGTCTCCCACAACGATTGGNCTAGCAGCTGAACCCCACTTACGGCGAGTGGAACCNGTCCCTAAGTTCTTAGACCAAAGTTTCTTACCATTGAGGTCATAAGCATGGATACCACTCTTTCCTAANTAAACGAAGAGCNTACCACTATCAATCACAGGTGTATTGGAGGCATAACCATGCTCTGTTAAAAAACCCCGGTAAGGATCTTCTGGCTGCGTAGCTTTAATCTTATCCTCCCAAACAATTGATCCGTCCTCTTTGTTAATGCATAGAACATGTCTAAGGAGTCTAGACGTGTCTTGCTGACCCTCATTCACTCCACTAAAACAAGTAACAAAAACTTTNCCTTTTGAAATTACAGGACTCGAACTTCCAGGGCCAGGAAGTTTACATTTCCATTTCATATTTTTCTTTTCAGACCAATTAATTGGAACCGTATTTGGACTGATTNCCTGACCATTCTCTCCTCTAAAACGAAGCCATTCGCTTGCCAAGGAAAGTTGAAATAATGAAACCGTATATAGAAAAACAATAACAAATATTTTTTGTATCATAGGCAGATTAAATCATTGGCGAGATTATGTGATAATGATGTAACTTATCAATATTCTTTGTTTGAAAAGACGTAAATCATGGTAGGTCCTTATATTTTGGATTAGTCTGAAGAAAGTAGCGACCTTGAGTACCACTGGTCATCTCTTCCTGATTTATGTCCTTCTGCAAATACTCCATCAGGGCCCGCGGATTGAATAGCGTAACCATCATTTGAAAAAAAATAACGGTATGGCTTTCCCCAGGGATCAATTTTAGCTTCTTCAGAGTTTAATGCAGTGGCCACTGAGCTTGCTCCTGATGATGGCCATTTATTGTTTTCCGCATGATATAATTCAAGATCCTTGGCGATCTTACTCATTTCACCCTTTACCCTTTTAACTTTTTTCCGGCTAGAAAAAATGGGTGAAATAAAAATCGCAAAAACAATGATAATTACGATCGCTAAAGCGAGCCGATTTACGATGGAATTGATCCCCTTTATTGCATCCTTAAACACAGATAATAACTATCGATGAAACCAAATTATGTAATCTGAAAACAGTAAAATTTCCAATACTAATTGGGCTTAACTGGTCGAATCTCAGCCTCCTCGGTCCCAGGGTCTCGTGGATTGAGGGGTGATGTTGTAACAGGTTCACGCCTTCCTGACTCTTCCAACGGTTTCGGTTCCACTTCGATCAGATTATCATCAATTGGCTCCGTCTTTTTAAGTCCATCCAATGCCGAATCAACAATCTTAACATAACCTTTTGATCCCCTGTAATACCATACAGTTCTAAAAACGTTGGCATCAAAAGCAGACAAGATCACCTGACCCAGTAAGATACCCTTGGCGTTCATCGCAGATAAGACCCAGACAGGTTCATCTCCGAACTCTAGACTACGCAATTTATAGTCTATGTAATCGAACCCGATTCTAGCCGCACGAGCTTCCTTAATGAGTATGTTAAAAGCCTTCACTGAATCAATTTTAATTTTTGCTGAAGATGCAAAACCAATCGGTAAATTATCAGGGTAATAATCCAGAGTTTCTCCCGCGTCCCTGATCCTATCACCAGCAACAACCACAGTCCTTAGTCTCCTCTGACTACNTTCGTCATTGACAATGATNGTCCATTCCCTGGGCTGGCTCTGGCCTCNGGTCCCTCGCATCTCCACGATCTTATCGGCAAAATATTGCCCNTATTGAGAATNGATTCTCTTTAAAACAGCAGTNGAAGAAAGGCCCAGAGGATCGTCCTCCTGAGCCATAGATACGCTAACTGTACTTAAAATAATTGTAATGAATAATGTCGTAAGCCTCATGTTAATTATNGTTGTTTAATTAAAATACGTTAAAGAAACGACAAATCTTAATACTTTTTTTAAAAATCGCATTCTCAATGCATTGAAATCAAATCTCTATAGAAAACGCTACCACTTATTGGTGAGCTCAGGCAAACTCATAATATAGTGCAAGAGAATACTCTCAGCGGCACCATCGAGCGTGTCACATTTCATAACGAAGAAAACGGTTACTGCGTTCTTAGGGTTAGGCCTAATAAAAAAGGTGATATGGTAACTGTTGTAGGGAATTGTGCCGCACCCAATGCTGGAGAACAGATCGCTTCCAGAGGTCAATGGATAAAAGATGAACAATATGGAAATCAATTCAAAGCAGAAGAAATTACTACTTCTGAACCCGGAAACCTTGCCGGCATTGAGCGTTATCTCGGTAGCGGCTTAATAGATGGTATAGGGCCAACTTATGCTAAAAAACTNGTGGAAAAGTTTGGACCAGAANTCTTCAACATCATCGATAACAGATCCAAGCAATTAGAGGAGGTGGATGGGATCGGCCCAAAGAGACGTAAAGAAATAAAAAATTCATGGGAAAAACAGAAAGCTGTCCGACAGATTATGGTCTTCTTGCATCAGCACGGTATCAGTACGGCTCGCGCCGTACGTATATACAAGACTTACGGAGACCAAAGCATTAATCAATTACGCAAGAATCCATACCGTCTTTCGAATGACCTTCATGGTGTCGGCTTCAAAACGGCCGATGCAATAGCTTCTAAATTAGGTGTCGATCCTGATGCAGAATCAAGAATTGAGGCTGGCATAGAATATGCAATTAAAAGTGCAACAGACAACGGTCATTGCGCTTTTCCCGAAAGTGAACTCATTGAATCAGCTTCTGACCTCTTAGGCATCAATCAAACACAAGTCCAATCTTGTCTAAATAACCTTATCACGAAAAGAAAAGCTGA
The DNA here is from genome assembly GCA_002708885.1 of Verrucomicrobiales bacterium. Lineage (GTDB taxonomy): Bacteria > Verrucomicrobiota > Verrucomicrobiia > Verrucomicrobiales > DEV007 > EC70. The sequence continues at coordinate 8,051 of PAPL01000081.1, forward strand.
AAGAGATGATGTCACGGGNACCCCATTAATATTCCCACCGAATCTCCTCAGGGCAGAAAAGGAAATCACTGACAGAATAATCANTCTCAATTCGAAAGCATCAAGTCATCCTGAAATTGATACCATAAAAGCGATTAATTGGTCCGAGAATAAAATTGGATACTCATTGGCGGAGGGGCAAAGAAAAGCAGTCGAAGAAGCGCTAATTCAACGGCTATTGATCATTACCGGGGGTCCAGGAGTTGGTAAAACAACAATTTTAAAAAGCCTTCTACTCATATTATCGGCAAAAAAAGTTAAGGCTGTTCTTTGTGCACCCACAGGTCGTGCCGCAAAAAGGATGTCAGAAAGTACNGGGATCGAAGCTTCGACAATACATAGATTGCTCGAGTTTCAGGGATCGAAAGGAAATTTCGCCCATGACGAAAAAAATCCATTAATTGGTGATCTGTTCATTGTCGATGAAGCCTCAATGATTGATCTGCCTCTGATGGACGCCTTTCTCCGCGCACTACCAGCAAATGCTCATTTAATTTTGGTAGGTGATGTGGATCAGCTTCCATCGGTCGGTCCAGGGAGCGTTCTATCGGATTTGATAAGATCTGAAAAAATACCCGTAGCCAGACTCACTGCAATTTTCAGGCAATCATCGGAAAGCAGAATCATTGGAGCCGCTCATGAGATAAATGATGGTAATATTCCCATCGAGTTGACTGAGAAAGGCCCCACAAATCGCAATTCTGATTTTTTCTTCGTTAATTGTGAGGATNCTGAACAGACATCGGACCGTATTATTCAATTAGTTCACAATCAAATTCCCCATAGATTAGGGTTCGATCCAATCGATGATATACAAATCATTACTCCAATGCACCGGGGTAGCTTAGGCACTCAAAACCTTAATAAAAAACTTCAGGATGCTATCAATCCATNCAATGAATCAACTTTTGAAATTGAGCGCTTCGGTGCGAGGTATCGTACCGGTGATAAAGTCATACAGATAAGAAACAATTATGAAAAGGAAACTCTGAATGGTGACATTGGTAAGATAATTGAGATATCGACTGATCCTGGNAATGTNACNATAAGTTTCAGTGGTAATAGGATCGTTTCTTATGAACCAGGAGAGCTCGATGAAATCGCACCCGCATTTGCAATCACTGTTCACAAGTCACAGGGCAGTGAGTTTCCATGTGTTGTCATACCAGTAAGTACTCAGCACTTCGTTCTTTTGCAAAGGAATCTTTTATACACAGCAATTACACGAGGCAGCCAGACAGTTATTCTTGTCGGCCAGAAAAAAGCCGCTGCCATGGCGGTCAAAAATATTGATACCCGTCAAAGGTACCGGGGACTCCTTGATCGCTTAAAGAATAAACAAATTTAACGGATCTGTGAATATGAAGTCGGGACAAGGAAAATTGAAACGATCTTTGAAACAGTATCTTTATAAATCTCTTCGGATTTCATTGATTCCCAGTCAGGAGATTTTATGAAAGAACTCCATGCTGATTTTTTCTGATCCTCATTATCGTATACGAGCATATATGTGAGATTGGGTAGATTTTCTCCGGACAATGCCCTNCCAAAAAAGACACCCTTAAGACCAACATCGGCAAAAATATCCAGTTCCCCGTCATTAAACATTTTGACCTTCATGTAAGCCTTTAACTCATTATGACTCTCATAGGTCCGAAGCTCAAAGAACCGTTTTCCTCCTTTATCTTTCTCCGGACTGATTAAAGTAGGAAAACCATCGAATGCGACAAAAGTGGAAATTGAAATTCTGCTGAATGAGGGATCAGACTTTGTATAACTTAAGTAATCACGGGCCTGCTCAAGAAATTCCTCATTAGCAAGCGCTGAGCTGGATTCCGCTATACCATCAAGCGAAGAACATGACTTGAGAACATATCTCCAATTCTTGTCCCCTGACTCATCACCTCTTGCCTTGAATACCCCAATTGATTTTAATTCAGTACTTGCTAATAGCGGCACTGCCGCTGCCATCATCTTATCAAAAGCCGCTGCTTTCTCAGGTGAATTCAACTTGTAAGTACGAAGTTCGTAATATTCTTTTGAAAATACATTATAAGAAAAAGAAATGAATACAGTGAAGATTACAAACAGTCTGATCATACAAATAAATTAGCAAAAATGGTATTTAATGTGAAGTCTGAAATAGTAATAAATTAATATAACAATTTCCGAAAATCACAATTGATGGGACTCAGGCTGTACTGTTATTTCACTAGTGACGAGGTGCTTCGGTGCAAGAAGTGAACTCACAATCACTGACGCAACGTGACTAACAGGTATCATCTTTTCCGGAATCACTTTCATATCTATTTCATTCCAAAAAGAAGTATTAACGCCTCCCATATAAAAAAATGAAAATTGTATTCCTTTGCTCCGATATTCAAGATCCAAAGCCTTAAGTAAACCGACCGCTCCGAACTTACTTGCACAGTAAGCTGATGCTTTTGGCATTGAGGCTTTTCCAAGTATTCCGGGAATAAATAAAAATCTACCACCCCCTTCCTGACTCATTTTCTCCAATGTTTCTTTGGCCAGAAGAAAAGTAGCCCGCAAATTTGTGTTGGTAATCTTCACAAATTCCTGATCAGTAGTATCCTGTAATTTTTTTATTAGACCTATTCCAGCACAATGAATAACAGAATCCAATCCTCCAAGACCTGAAAAACATTCATCGACAAGATCTGATACAAAAAGACTCGATGTTAAATCTCCAGCCTTTGAACCTTTAGCTCCTTGAAAACTATTTATTTTACAATTATCCCTACCGGTCACAAAAACAGAATGACCAGTATTGATCAATATTTTGGCAGTTTCCATGCCAATACCACTACTTGCTCCAGTAATTAAAACCTTTCTTGGTTCGTTATCGTTATATTCCTTATTCATACTGTTTTATTTAACGACAAACTTCATATATCAGACTTGAAAATTCATAAACTATGCCAATCCCAGGAAATTCCATTATCTCTTGAAAAGACATGGAATTTTTTCTCCAATCCGGAAAATCTCAATTCAATTACCCCGCCTGATTTAGAATTTCGCATCACCTCAGGAACGCCTGCCCCAATGCATGAGGGCCAAATTATTACTTACAAAATAAGGATTGCACCAATGGTATGGCAGACATGGGTCACAGAAATTAAAGCGGTCCAAGTTCAGTCCCAATTTGTTGATGAACAGAGGAGCGGTCCATATAAGTTCTGGCACCACCTTCATAGATTTGAACCGACTGATCACGGAACATTAGTAACAGATGAAGTGAGTTATGCTTTGCCGTTTTACTTGATAGGAGACATTGCTCACGGATTGTTTGTGAGAAAAAAACTAAATGAAATTTTTCAATATCGGAAAGAAGTCCTTTCCAAAAAGTTTGGCTGATTTCCTTTCATGAAAAAAGTTATCTTCCAAAAGAATCTGCGCCTAAAATTTTATTCAGAGGAATCCTCTAGTTGCTGAAATTTATTCACTCTGTCCTTAAGAGATTTCATCTCGTCAACCTTAGGGTCCTCCGAATACCTTTTCAGAAAAATTTCAATTAGATTCAGTGCCACATCAAATTGAGCCTGCTCAACTTTATCTTCAATCGAGGCCACTAATGCTTCGCTACTATCATCAGCAATAAATTTAACATCATCAATAAACACTTCACCCCCGCCTCCCTCAATAGCGCCAGTAACAAAACGAAAGAGTAATTTTACAGAGCGCACATTTTCTGGAATATCGAGGTCCGGCACTACGATTCTTTCCCACTCACCTATCTTGCTACTAAATTGCTTAAATCCAGTGCCCTGAACTTTTTGTTCATTCTCATCAAACCACTCTACAAAGTACTGCTGAATGTAGCCACCCGTTCCCGGTTTGACTTGCTTCACGAAAAAAGAAAGTTCGTAGTTAAGCCCGCTCAACAGCTTTCCATCTATTGTCTTGATTATATGAGCCTCACTCGGTTTTTTCCCTTCATTTTGAAGATTAATATACACGCTATTAGAACCGGTATGCGCATCGGAACCGGATCTAATCGGTGGGTTAATATTAGTAAAAGTCCACCCGCTTGCAGCATCCCCTTTCCCCTCTTCAAAGCTGGAATTGCTAATTATAGAGCGAAATTCCGATTCAATTTTATTAACATTAGATTCTTCCGATAAAGAAAACTCAGCCGAAAGAATAATAAGAATTAATATATGGTTGGCCTTCATTTTTTATACCAATTAATGAATTTAGTTCATTCAACGGACAAACGCATGAAACGTTTCAGCGCACCATCCCCAATAGCGTTACCTAACTTTGCCTCGTATGTACGAATAGTTTCATCCTCAGCAATTATATCAACAGAAACGCTCTCTCCCGCATCAGTCCATTCTTTGAGATCATCCGATACCTGGACTTTTATTTCAATACCATCAATAAATTTGGCCACTGTGTATGTAAGAAGCAGGCCATCTGATTCTCTAGAAAGTTGAGGCATTGCAAATTCCGTATCCGCTTTTGTGGGATCCAGGACAAAGACATATTCCAAAAGGTTGATTATTCCATCCTTGTCAGGGTCATCATTTTTACCTCTCTGATCGATGAACTTATCCTCGAAAGAAGATTCGACCCATCCATCGTATCCGCCAGAAGGGGCCAATACCGAAGCTTGCCAGTTCGCCTTCCATCCCCATTCTGATGGAGAAACCGATTCATCAATTACTACTAATGAGGCACCGCCTCCATCCGTTTCTGGATACCACTCATCCTCATATTCAAAATCAAGAATACCTGCTGAAATAGAATCAATCTCCAGTCGCAATCTCTCACCTCCATTATCCAACCTACCCTCAAATTCACCCAACACAGTCAGCTCATCTCCGCGTTCAGAAGTAAAAGTTTCAATATTATTGACCACATATGCCGATTGCCCTGGTTCAAGCAAAGCATCAGGGAATGCAAATCTTACACCTTCCTCAAATCTCACATCATTGAGACGCAGAGTAACTTCTCCAATGTTCTGAATTTTAATGTATTCACCCGCTGGTCCTGACAGAGGATTATACATTATCTCAGTCACTCTTAGGTCCTGAATAATCTGAACCTCTTCGGCAAGGTCCGTATCATTCGAATATCCAGGAGTCGGCAATGAAAATGATGACAGTAAAATTCCACCCTCCTCCGATCGACCAATTGAAACATCATCCTGAGCATTAACATGACTGACACGGTCAATTACATTTCCTTTATCATCAAACAACCCAATTTGATCATATAACTTGGAGAGGCCAAAGTTTAAATGAGATGGGCCCTGATCAGGATCACTGTCAGCAATGAACTTAACGTATCCCTTCGCATCTATAAAACTAAGATCAATAACCCTGAAAAGGTCAGGAATATTATTAGGATCATCAGTAATAGTCATCCCGCCAATAGAAACCGGATAATCACCTGAATTATATATCTCTATAAAATCATTATCATATACAACTCCATTACTGGCCAACCATTCATTAATGACCAAATCCTTCTGATCTCTGAGGGGCAGAGGATCACTGTTCTTTGCCAATGGAGTAGGTAAAGTTAAAGCAAAACGATTGTCCGGGCCGGTCCTTGAAATGGATCTTCCCCTCAACTGTGCTCCGAACCTGACATGGTCAACCAATTTTCCTCCGTTCTCGGCCGATTCAAAAAGATAAATTGAATCGCCGTCACGGTCCAGACCAAACCCTGTATGAAATCCACTAGTGCCGTCAGGATCATTGGCATAGATCACAAGTAATCCTCCGGGAGAAATTACTGTTCCTGTAGGTATTTTCCAACCATCACTGATATCTTCATTATCTGATATTACCATCCCGGCAACGAAACGGGGAGATTCACTGTCATTCCATAGTTCAATGTAATCAGGGAAAGTTCCTTCATGGTTAAATGCATTACCATTTTCAGCAAGGACCTCACTAATCAAAATCCTAGACAAGCTCGCATCTACGGTCCAAGAACGCGACCGGGTAGGTTCTCTCTGCCAATTCCCGGCAGAATCCTTGCCTAAAACTTCCACATAATGCGTTCCGTCAGAAAGATCTGAAAGTTGAATGGGATCAAAAACAGGAACAGGATCAGACCATTCCTTGTCATCTACTCTCCAACGATATTCACTATTAAATAGAGCATCTCCTTCAATGCCTGAAATGCCAGGAACATGCACATTTATAGTAGCCTCTTTTTTTCTAGTCAGTGACGGTGGTTCACCTCCAATGAGTGCCCCTGAATTAACATTATGACCCATATCCGATCCGTTAATTCCTTTACTCGTCACCGGCGAATTTGGACTTATGGAGAAATTACTCGCACTCTGATCAACAAACATCGGGTCTCCTGAAATATTACCACTACCAAGTTCAAGGAACTCTTCAGGCAACAAATTATGATCAGCCTCGATGCGAGGATCATCCTCACCTTCCTCCGAAGAAAACTGGTATGCGAAAAGAGGACCGCTACCATGAAAAACATTACCTTTAATCGAGATAAAATCTCCAGGAACAACTCCCCCAGCTAAAGGCTCATCAAAGCTAATAGCTGCAACAACAGCATCCACAACCGTATTGTTCTCAAAGACAGCATCACTGCCATTTTTAAGGAGAATTGCATGATCAACATCATAAAATAAATTACGCACGACAGTCAGGTGAGCATCATTGTCAGCA
>PAPL01000082.1 GCA_002708885.1 Verrucomicrobiales bacterium
CGTGATCTGTGGCCTCGCTCACGATATAGGCATGGTTCTGGTAGACCTTCATGTCTCGCCAGTCGCTGTTCACGGTCTGGGTGGGAAGGTTTCCGAGATAGACGGGGTTCGAGGGATCCCGGAGTTCGATAAAAGAGGTACCGGTTATTGTGATGACGACGGTTAGCCTGATCCCTCTCTCTGTGCAGACGTTCAATTTCTCTCCGCATCGATTCCATGACACGGCCCATTTCATCAATGCGTCTGTGTAATTGCTTCATATGATTTTCCATACCTTCAGCCCATTTATGTAATTCACGTTCTTCACCATGCTCCTCATCATCATGTCTATGTCTGTTATGATGCTTCTCTTCTAATTCCTTTAATTTATTCATCAGCTCTTCTGCTTTTCGACGATCACCCCTTTCTTGTGACCTGCGAATGTCACGCCGCAATTCATTCATGAGATGATCTAGAGAATCGCCTTTATTATCTTTCCTCTGATTACTCTGACCACGTCTTGCACCTTCCGCGCGATTACTAAGCCCTTCCAAAATCTTACCCGCATCTTCTCTTTTAATGATGCCTTTTCTTACCCGGTCTGCAATTCCCTTACGGATGGCCTCCATATCAGCGCCACTTCGCAAACGTTCTGCGATAGCTTTACGCATCGCTTCTATGTCTGCGCCTCGACGCTCTCCGCCTCTTTGCTCATTGGCACGAGAATTATTATTTCCGTCCCGACCCCTGTCTTCTCCTCTCTGGGCAAAAGCATTGTTTGAAAATGAGAACCCTATTCCTAATAAAAGAAAAATAATAATTGTAATCCGGTTCGTGAGTTTGTTTTTAGCAATCATTGTACTCTTAATTTAATTATAATTTTAAAACCCCTAATCCAAAAAAAACATAAAACAATCGGCGAAACGTTTTAATGGAGAAAAGTTCTTTGATAGTCATATTGATATCTAAGAATGCTAAAATAAAGTGCACTCATTTCATTGATTGATAGTTTAACTGAAAACAGCTACAAATGCTGATTCAATGAGACTGATCATCTTTACTTTTCTAGTCCTTACAACTGCAAAATTATCAGCAAGACCAAATATCGTCTTCTTTCTTGTAGATGACCTTGGGTACATGGACATAGGCGCTTACAACCCAAAAACTTTCTACAAAACCCCTAACATAGATCGACTCGCGGCGACCGGAGTGAAATTCACCAACGGTTACGCTGCGAATCCGGTATGTAGTCCAACAAGGTACAGTATCATGACTGGAAAGTATCCGAGCAGGATCGGTGCTACAAATTGGTTCAGTGGAACACGGTCGGGAAAATTCAAGCCTGCACCATTGACCAGTAAAATGCCTCTCTCGGAATTTACATTAGCCGAAGCGCTTAAAGAAGCAGGATACAGAACTGCGTTCCTGGGCAAATGGCACCTTGGGCCAACGCCTGAATTCTGGCCCGAGAATCAAGGCTTTGATATTAATATTGGTGGTCATAATCGGGGAAGCCCTCCTGGCGGTTACTTTTCACCATACAAAAATCCACGCCTCAAAAATCTTAAAGATGGAGAATACCTGACGGACAGGCTTGCAGATGAAGCATTGGAAACCATTGATACTTTTCATGCAAAGGAGAATCCTTTTCTAATCTACTTATCCTTTTACAACGTTCACACACCACTCCAAGCCCCTAAAGAAATGGTGCAAAAATATCAGGAGCAGGCAAAAAATATAGAAGGTGCTGAATTTGGGCCGGAAGAACAAGTGTGGCCCGGTGCAAAAAAACGAAGAGTTCGCATCCTCCAAAAACATGCAACTTATGCTGCGATGGTTGAAAAAATGGATCAGGCCGTTGGAAAGGTTCTTAACAAATTAACAGAACTTGGAATTGAAAAAGAAACGATCATCTGTTTCACATCAGATAATGGAGGTTTATCGACATCCGAAGGGTCACCAACTTCCAACTTACCGTTGCGAGGAGGAAAGGGCTGGGTTTATGAGGGAGGAATAAGGGAACCATTCATCATCAAATATCCATCAATAATTAACGCGGGGATATCTGATGTTCCGGTGATCAGCACTGATTTTTATCCTACCATACTTGAACTTGCTAAAATTGATCAGAGACCCGAACAGCACCTGGATGGGATCAGCTTAGTTACAGTGTTAAAAGATCCGAAATCAAATCCCAAAAGAGACTCACTGTATTGGCATTATCCTCATTACTCTAATCAGGGAGGATTTCCTGGAGGAGCAATAAGAGAAGGTAAAATGAAACTCATTGAAAGATACGAAGATGGAAGGATCCATCTATTTGATCTGAATAACGATCCGGGAGAAAGAAACGACATTGCAGAAATGAATCCAAAGACAGTTCTTTCAATGCGCACTAAATTACATAAATGGTACAAACAAGTTAATGCAAAATTTCTGCAACCCAAAGGCAGTAACATTGATCCATGGAAGCCCTGAATAGAGCCACCATTTAATTCGGACCCTAGTATCTGCCCCTTACCTGTTTATCTATCTTTTCTTTATAAAGTTGGTTCAGCCTCGAATGAGACTCCGTGGAGAGAGAGTCTAACGCTGATACAGTCGCATTTTCACGGGTCTGCTCAGGATCCTTTGCACCGGGTATTACGGTTGTCACCTCTTCATGGTCGAGGATCCATCTTAATGATTTCTGAGCCAGACTCGCATCTGGGAGTTGATCTTCAAGAATAGAATTCACTTCAGATGCCAAATCCACACCCGCTTCAAACGGGACTCCAGCAAAGGTCTCTCCAACGTTAAACAGTTGACCATCACAATTAAATCTCCTGTGATCATTTTCGGCAAAGTTGTGATCTTTGGTAAATTTTCCACTCAATAAGCCACTAGCTAAAGGGACCCTGGCAATGATTCCGACACGGTTACGTGAAGCCGCTTGCAGTAAATCTGAAATCACGCGCTGACGAAAAATATTGAAGATAACCTGTAAAGTTGATGCTGATGAATTCCGAACACAAAACAATGCCTCATCGATTGTCTCTACGCTCGCTCCATAATGCTTAATGAGACCTAAATCTTTGATCTTTTCTAGATTCTCGAAAGCTTTGCCTGCCTTGAGCATTTCTTCAGGGATACAGTGCAATTGCACCAAATCAAGCGCATCCACTCCTAACCTTTTACAAGAATCTTCAGCTGCCTTGGCTATATCATCATAACCATCCGTCCACTCCGCAGACCCTCGACCCATCTTAGTTGCTACATGAATAGCCTCATCACGCTCTTTGAGAAATTCACCAATAATGGTTTCCGAGCGTCCAGCACCATAAACATCAGCCGTATCAATAAAATTGATACCCGCATCAACAGCAGCATGCAGAGAAGAAATCGCCAATTCCTTGGGCATTTCAGTTCCCCAATCAGCTCCGATCTGCCAAGCTCCAAAACCGACCTCAGATACTTCTACGCCAGTATTGCCAAGAAGCCTACTCTTCATAGGATTCGCCTCAAATACGAACTGAGTTTAAAAGTAGAATAAGAATATAGAAACGTCTTAGTAACGCCTATCTCTATCTCTTCCGCCGCCGCCGCCGCCGCCGCTCTTCTGTTGGGCTGCATTAACCCTAACTGCACGCCCACCAATGTCTTGGCCGTCCATCGCATTAATTGCCGCCTCAGCTTGTGCAGGATCATCCATAGTTATGAATCCGAATCCTCTTGGCCTGCCAGTCTCTCGATCAGTGATCATCTTAAATCTAGATACACTTCCATGTTCGGAAAATGCATCAATTACCATTTGCTCATCAGCATCAAAGGGAAGGTTCCCTACATAAATATCCATTTGAGTTACTTATATCATAGAATAGAAACTGCAACAATTTTCCTCACATAAATTTAATTATTAAAAAAGTTATCTAATAAATAAGACGATTCCAGAATTGGTAAACCGGCTCAAAAAAAAATTCAGCCCCTACCTTCAGGACAATTTCCATTTCCCATGAAATTTTCGCATTAAGAGATCATTAGCTTCCGGGTTCCCAAGGAATCTCTCCTTCTTAGAGTCAAACTTAAGTAATTCACCCGTTTCCGTAGCAATCGATCCAAGATGACACACACTTGCTGCTCGATGAGCTGATTCTACAGAAGAAGCGGTTCTTTTCCTTGAAAGGACACAATCAATAAAATTTCGGTGATGATGCTTCGAAACATAAAGTCTCTCATCGTTTCCGGTTAATTTCTTTCTTAAAAGTTCAGGAGGATCAGTTATCAATTTCTGATTTTCCACAAAAATAGACCCTTCGGTCCCTATGAATTTAGTCCCCCATAACGAAGTATCATTAGTGCTCACAAGATTCATTTCGACACCTCCAGCATAGAGGTAACGGATATGAAAACTTTCAACCGCATCATAGATTCCCTTTTCGCGTCTCTTAACATTCTTTGCTGAAATCTCAATGGGTCCGGTATCATCTGCGTTCATTCCCCAATGAGCAACGTCAATGAAGTGAGCTCCCCAATCTGTGACATATCCCGGAGCATAGTCAGCAATCCACCTGAAGTTAAAATGGCATCGTGCCGCCGTATAAGGAACATCAGGCGTCGTGCCTGACCACATTTTATAATCAAATCCTTTTGGTATCTCCTGAGGACCTTCCATTCCACTATATCCTCCACGGATATGAAATGAACCAGGAACACCAATGGTAACTTTTTTTAAATCCCCAATATAACCATTCCTTACCCATTCACATGCCATACGTGAGTGAATCCCGGAACGTCTCCACGTACCACACTGTAATACTCTTTTTTCGTTTTTAACAATATCAGCCACTAACCGACCTTCGCCAATGCTCGCAGCTAATGGCTTCTCACAATAAATATCTTTTCCTGATCTGGCAGCCGCAATGGTAATCAGGGAATGCCAATGATCTGGTGTTGCTATCATGACGGCGTCAATGTCCTTACGTCCCATTAATTTCCGATAATCGTTATATCCATCACCTTTATCTAGTTTTGCAATACCCAAGGCACGGTCTCTGTGATTCTGATCCACATCGCAAACCGCAAGAACTTTAACTCGGTCATCTTGCAAAAAATTACTCATGTTTCCGGTGCCCTGACCACCTACTCCAATGCAAGCCATTTGGACCCTCGAATTGGGCGAAGTAGCTCCCTCCCTACCAAGTACTGACGAATTAACGATGAGTGGAGCTGATGCCAATGAAGCCTTTTGTATGAAGTGTCGGCGAGATTTACTCATAATCTAAGTATTGAAACGCGAATGCCAAAATTCATCAAGACATTCACCACTTAATAATATTGTTCTCCAGATTCTTGCAAAGAGAGCCATAGAGCAGATAATAGAGTACAGTGCCGGGAATCCCCTCAAATAATCAAGAATATGCGGTCCAGACGATCGACATGAGAGTTGATTATGGAAAATTTGTTGCAGTGAATGAACTGTGTCTGAACGTTCCCAGGGGTGAGATTTATGGCCTGATTGGTCCGAATGGAGCAGGTAAAACGAGTAGCTTTAAGGTCTTAGCCACTCTAATGGAACCCACTTACGGAGACGTATTCATAGGCGGAATAGATATTTCTCTGCATCCTGAAGAGGCCCGCAAGCACCTCGGTTATATGCCTGACCTTGCACCCATCGCGACGGATTTAAAAGTTTGGGAATTCCTCGATCTATTCGCGAGCGCTCACGGGCTCAATAGAACTGATCGACGATCGAGAATTGAAGAATGCCTTAACAAAGTTTCGCTGAATGATAAAAGGGAGGAGTTCTGCAAAAGCCTATCGCGAGGAATGATGCAAAGGCTCGTTCTGGCCAAGACTCTAATTCATAGGCCCTCTTTATTTCTTCTTGATGAACCGGCAAGTGGAATGGATCCAGTGTCCCGGCAGGCACTACGAAACACAGTAAGGGAATTGGCTAATGAAGGGGCTGCTGTATTACTCAGCTCCCATATACTGTCCGAGCTTGAAGATATGTGTACTATGGTAGGGATGATGTCTAAAGGGATCCTAGTCGACTCAGGCAAAATAAGTGATGTAATTTCCCGACGCAGCTCAGAAGAAAGAAATCTGGTCATAAGCAGTCTAGGCAATCCAATGCCACTTTATGAATTCCTTAATAATAAAAATGGAATTAATCAAATTATCACATCGAATGAAGACATCATCTTTACCTTCAAAGGTAAAGACAATGAGCAGGCACATCTGTTAAAGGAAATCATTGAAGCTGGATTTCTTATCAAAGAACTCCAAGAGCGCAAGAAGAGTATAGAACAAATTCTTCTAGAAATTGATTCTAATACAACCATTCAGGAACAGGAGCAGAATCAATGACAGAAAATCTTAGACCAGTTCCATGGTGGCAAATATGGGTCAATCCAATATTCCTTAGATATACCCGGTCAAGGCTCCGTCCCGCCCCCCTCATCACATGGATAATACTAGTACTAACGTTAGCAACGAGCATTTTTTTCCTGTTCTATTACTCGTCATTGTATCGACTAACGGCCGGGCCTGCCGCTGCTGCTAGGGATGCCTTTTATCCCATACTTTTCTTCCAAATGGTCATACTCCTGTTCATGGGGACCGGAAGCGTTGCCGGAGGAATTTCCCGCGAGTCTGCGGATGGAATGATCGATTATCAAAGGCTCACTCCAATGACTCCCTTAGCAAAGATAGTCGGTTATCTTTTCGGATTACCGGTCAGGGAATATGTTCTTTTTGCTGTAACACTACCCTTTACTATTTTTTGTATTAACGCAGGCAATATCCCAGCAGGAGTCATCAGCGAAGTCTATGGAACACTTTTTACTTCTGCTATCCTTTATCACCTAACGGGTTGCGTTGCAGGAACAATAGTTAAGCGGAGGCACTTCGCTGGGCGCGTCGCTCAAATCATGGTCATTCTTCTTTACTTCGTATTGCCTACTTTTAGTCAATTAGGATTTGTCTTCTTTGAATACCTGACCATGCGTCCGGTTATAATTGAACAGTTTGAAAGTGTCCGAGGTCCTATTTTCGGAGGATTCCCCTCACCAGAAAAAATTGGTGAGGTCCTACTTTTCGAATGGAAACTAAATACACTGAACTTCTCTCTGCTCATCCAGTGCTCGCTTATTATAATATTTCTATCAATTCTATACCGTAAGTGGCGTCAGCCAACGAACCATTTGTTGGGGAAAAACTTTTCGTTAGCCGTGCACATTTGGATCCTCACTCTGATAACAGGAAATGCACTCCCTATCATCACTGACAAAACCCAATTTACGGGAGGAAGATCAGAGAGAGCGGCAGAATTATTAATTGAACAAAGAGCGGCAGAGAAAAATGAAATTAATGAACTCAATACAGAGGAAACAATAGATGTCCTTACTCAATCCGGAATCTTGGCTTCATTGGGAATAGGATTCCTAGCTCTCACCTTTGGTATGATAACGATCACCACACCTGATTCCGACAAATTTACCCGCGCATTACGAAAAGCACGCAAACTTGCAAGCGACCCAGAATCATCAAATAAAGAATCTGAAGGGAAGAAGAGAGAAATTAAAGCTCCACTCAGTGCAGATGGTGCTACAGGGTTATGGCATGCTCTGGGCTTCTCTATCCTGACCTTTACCGCTTGGTCAATTATAATACAAAACGCACCCAACCATGTAGGAATTGACCCTAATAAATACAATCCCATCATTCTCAGGATCATTCCCATCGGACTCATTCTTTATGCAATGTGCTACCATGCAATCCTTGAACGTTTCGGGAAGAGAACATTACTGCTGTTTTTCATATTGGGATGGTTCGTACCTCTCCTGACTAGCGCTATATTAGGTGTAAGAGGAATTGAAACTATTCCTACGCTCCTAGCTGGCCTCTCAGCCATCGCTTCTCCAGTTTACTTGTTAGTTCTGCCAATAGTGAACACCTCAGGTGATGACAGATTAATGCAAATATCAGGATATTTTTCATTGTTCTCTCATTTAGCCTTACTCATTTTTCTATGGTGGACATTATTCCTCCACAAAGTAAGAATTCGAGAAGAAGTGTCCAATCAAGAAACTTCATCTTGATGGATCGGCGTAAAAGCATAATCCTGATAATTATTTTACTCTTATATCATTTATAGAATTTTAAATCTGAACACTTGGCAACACCCAAGAAAAAAGGCATTATATCCAACTTCGATGAGCACATACCGCACTTCCCCGGATCCTAAACTGACCGGCATGCCCCCAGGCATTCCCTTCATCATCGGCAACGAGGCTGCCGAACGATTTAGTTTCTACGGCATGAAGACCATTTTGGCAGTCTTCATGACCAAGTATCTATGGCTCATGAATGACACTCCAGGACAGGCCATGGGCGAGGCTTCTGCTACTGAGAAGGTCCATCTCTTCACCTTCGCAGTTTACATCACTCCTCTTCTCGGAGCCTTCATATCAGACTCTGTCTTTGGAAAGTACAAAACTATCATCCGTCTCTCCATTGTCTACTGTGCAGGCCACGCTGCGCTCGCGCTAATGGGGATTCAGGGTAATGCCGCAATCTGGTTTATTGTAGGACTGGTCCTTATATCGCTCGGTTCTGGAGGAATCAAACCCTGCGTTTCTGCCCACGTCGGCGACCAGTTTGGAAAATCCAACAGTCATCTCGTAACCCGGGTATTCAATTACTTTTACTGGTCCATCAACCTTGGTGCCTTCCTCTCCACCATGCTCACCCCCTGGCTCCTAGAGTGGTACGGCCCTCACCTTGCATTCGGAGTACCCGGGGTGCTTATGGTCCTCGCTACCGTCGTGTTCTGGATGGGGCGTAATCGCTTCATCCACGTTCCCCCCGGAGGAAAGAAATTCCTCCGGGAAACCTTCAGCCCCGTCGGCCTCAAGGCCATGGCCAAGCTCTCTGTCCTCTTCCTCTTCGTCGCCATGTTCTGGGCTCTCTTCGACCAGACCGCTTCTCGATGGGTATTTCAGGCCAGGGAAATGGATCGAAACTTCCTCGGAGTAGAGTGGCTGGAATCACAGATCCAGGCGGTAAATCCGATCCTCATCCTTACTTTCATCCCCCTCTTCACCTTCCTAGTCTATCCGATGGTCGGAAAGGTGATAAAATTGACCCCCCTGCGGAAAGTAGGCGCTGGACTGTTCCTCATGGGTGCTGCCTTCGTTCTCAGTTCCACCATTCAGGAGTGGATTGACGCCGGCCAGCGTCCCAATATCGGTTGGCAAATCCTTGCCTACATTATGCTAACCGCCGCCGAGATCCTTGTCTCCATCGTTGCCCTCGAGTTCTCATATACACAGGCACCCCGCACAATGAAATCGATGATCCTCGGTCTCTTCCTTGCTGCCGTAGCACTCGGAAATCTCTTCACGGCAGGCGTGAATCACTACATCCAGATTCCGGAACCTGGAAAAACAGTCCAAAAGCAATTGGAAATGGCAGCGGGTAAGGATCACAAAGTAACTGCCTCAGAAAAGCACCCAGGCGCCGATGGGATAATTGGAACAGACGACGACCTTGTCTATTCCCTTAAGTTTGGTAGGCAAACAAAGGTCGCAATCCCGAGTAGATCCTCACTCGAGGCAGCAGCCTCAATAATCGAGTCCTGGTCGCGGGCAAATGGCTCCATATTACCTCGTCCCGAAGAGGGTTCCAGGGAACTTGAAGGGCTGAAGGACGAGTGGGGGAACGCTTTCCGTTACCATCTTGAGAACAGCCAGAGCGCACGCATTACAAGCAATGGTCCAGACAAAGAGGAGCAGACGCAATGGGACGTAGGAATTCGCGTCAAACTTAAGAAGCAACAAAAGAAACAGGCAAAATCCTGGACGCAATCCCTGCGCCCCGACCGCCCATGGCTTGAACGCCGCAAGGAAAAGCTTGGATATAAAGACGAACTAGATGAGGAAGAGGCAAAAGAATTTCATCGCACATTCTTCGCCGGCGGTGGAGAACGCCTTGAAGGTGCCCACTACTACTGGTTCTTCACCATCCTGATGTTCATCACCGCCCTTCTCTTCATTCCCTACGCCTGGCTCTATAGGGGGGAAACCATCCTGCAAGAGTAGAACGGGTAGGAAGAGAAAAGTTCAGGACATAAAACGTCTTCCCGAAAGAAAGGCCTGTGAAATTTTCAGGTAATTGAAAGACCAGAAAATCGGCCTACTCAATCCCATATATAGCATCAACCAAATCTAAGACCTTTGGACCAGGAAGTACTCCATAATTCATCTGATTCATTGTGTATGCAAATGACAAGCCATTCTCTGGATCAGCAAAAGCATGAGAACCGCCTGCTCCAGGATGACCAAATGCATGAATAGAATTCCCAAAAATTCTGCGTCGGTTAAGATCATTTCTATCCTTCATGAATCCAGCAGAAAATGCGTTTTCTATGCAAAGCACCTTATCAAATCCTGAAACTAATGGCTCTCCCATTAAAGTAATTGCGCTTCTCGAAATGATCCTATTCCCATTCCATTCCCCACCATTGACGAGCATTGAATAAAATTGGGCCAGTGCTCGGGCCGTACCGATTCCCCCCATTGCCGGCCAGCCCGCACTCCAGGCATTAGATAAATTCATTCCCGAAACGCCACCAACTCCAGTAGGAGATCCAAAAGCCTTATGTGTCAAAGATTCAGGATCCATGAAAGCCTTATAAAAAGCCTCCTCGCCGCCAGGGTTTGACATTTTCCCAGGATAAAGCGTAGCGACTCTAGAATAATATTTCTGAGGCAACCCTATCCAGAATTCCAAACCCATCGGAACAGCAAAATTCTCATCAAAATATTGACCTAAAGGCATACCCGCTAACCGCCTAACAATCTCATCCAACAAAAAACCAAAAATTCTGGCATGATAACCATGCCCTGACCCTATCTCCCATAAAGGAACCTGCATTTCGATAGCCTTTATAACCTCCTTATAATTAAAAACGGAAACTTGTTCCTCCAGAGCGGGGATTCCGGCCCCATGCGTGAGCACGTCCTTAAAATTAATCTTTTCTTTTCCTGATTGTCTGAATTCAGGCCATATCTCAACGATTGGCACATCAAGTGAAAGACTTTGCTCGTCCAATATTTTTAATACACAAGCAGAAGCAAGACCTTTAGTCGCTGACCAAACAGGTACTAATGTAGTATCATCCCACGGCCTAACACGATCCCTATCACAATAGCCATCAGCTAAGGATATAATTTCCCTTCCATCAATCCACACAGAAACTGAAGCGCCGAGCTCTTCTCCTTTCTCAAAGTTTAATTGAAAGATCCGATCGATCTTTCCCGATAGGCCTAGAACATCCATGCGCGAGTTGATGCCTCGAATTAAAACGAATCCTTGAGCGCAGCTAGGTCAGGATCTTTGCGAGCCACATCCAATAAACTCTGGTCAAGGTCGAATGATTTTCTCAGGCAATCAAAAGCAGTATCAACATCACCAATCACAGCCTGATAGCACCCTTTATTATAAAAATATATGGCATCTTTCCTTACAGATTCCGGCGCTTCCTCTAGCAACGCAAGAGCCTCGTCTGTCCGTTTCATTTCATGGAGACAATATGCTCCCTGAATGAACCCTGCTCCACTCTGTGGCTCCATCCGTTGTAGCTCTTCACTCAAGACATAAGCCTCTTCCCATTTGCGCTCCTTGAGCAACAAAAGAATTTTCATCTGCAAAATTGATGGAGTCAGAGGAAAAGATTTTTCAACTTCCTGCAATTCGCACCACGCATCATCATACATTTCCAATTCGTAATAGCCACGAACGGCCTGCAACCGCAACTCACTGTTTGAAGAAGGATCATTAAGGTAAGACATCAAAGCGAAATTCTTATCGGTAAATTCTTATCGGTAACAAACGGTTGATCCGGATTCCTACATGGTCAAGCCCAAGAACTAATTTTACTCATCATCAGTAGATCCAAGAACCTGCAAATTTTTCCGAATCTGCTGATTTCCTGGATCAATACTCAATGCACGCTCCCAGGCCATTTTGGCCTGATCTTTTTTACCCTGTCTAATTAGAGCAAGCCCCAGATTAGACCATCCCAAAGCTGAATTTGAGTTCATCTTGACTGCGGTCTCACAAAACTTTTGTGCTGACTTCGAATTTTCCTTTTGCAAGTAAACATATCCCAAGTTCAAGTGAATCAGGTAATCGGCTCCGTCAATCTTTGTCGCCTCTTTCAAAATAGTTTCCGCATCATCTAATTTCTTCATCTTAATGAGAAGTGATCCCAAACTGGAATAGGCAGACAAATCAGAAGGATTTGCTCTTATTGAAGATTTATAAACTTTTATCGCTTCCTCAAATTCACCCCGGCTTTCATGTTGCTTGGCTCTCATCAAAGGGTGCAGTTCCGATGAAATTTCATGATTTTTAAATTTCTCCAATATCCTTTTGGCTCCATCAGAATCACCTGCCGCGCTGAGCGCTGATGCATAATTACTTGCCACATGGAACGATTCGGGATCGATTCTGTGAGCCTCTTTCAGAGCTCCAAGAGCCAAATCATTTTTTCCTAATTCAATGTAACTCGCACCTAAATTTGAAAGGCTATCAACGAATTTTGGATTTGCTTTAATTGCTCCCTTGTACCATTTCACTGCCTGCTCATGGAATCCCTTGCTCCCATAGATGTAACCTATATTGTGATATGAATGAAAATGGCTAGGGTCAGTTTTAATCGCTTTTTTATACCAACTGATTGCTTCTTTGAAATTCCCTGAATCCTGCTCCGCTTTACCACGGCTAAATTGCGATAAAGCTTCACTTCCAAAATCAAAAAGACCCTGAGCCTGGCCATTGCCACAGCTCATCCATAGAAGAAAAAAGAAATTACAAGCAACTAATCGCATAATTTATAAAGTCCTTACTTATGAGATGAGATTCATAAATTGTATTTATATAGAGGCTCATTACAGAAAAATAACAATAAATAAACCATCAAAAACATCATTGCATTAGACAATTGCTCTAGTTCCACGAAATTAATTAAAGTGAATAAGGCCTTTGTTCTAGGTGCCGGGCTTGGTAGCCGGCTTCAAAAACTCACAGAAAAATTACCGAAACCCATGATTCCAGTGTTCGGTAAACCGCTCATCGAATATGCATTTGACCATCTCAATGGACTAGGAATTAACCAGTTCATTGTCAATACACATCACTGCGCTAAGGCATATACTGATCATTTCAAAAATAATCATTACAAAAAAACACCCATCACGTTTACACATGAACCAGTGCTCCTTGATACTGGAGGAGGGATTGATAATGTATCTGAATTATTATCATCTGAAAGGTTCCTTGTATATAACGGAGACATTTTGACCGATCTTCCAATAAGTAATCTTACCAAACATCACAGCAATAATAAAAATATAGTCACCCTTGCATTACGCACAAAAGGGGAAGGAAAACACATTGCACTAAACTCAGAATCAGGGAAAGTTACTGACATAAGGAATCTGCTTCACAGTGGCGATATAGGAACTTACCAGTTCACAGGAATCTATGCATGTGATCCACAATTCCTTAGCTACCTTCAACACAAAGAAAAACACTCAGTGATCCCAGTGTTCTTAAAACTAATTCAAGAAAAATTGTTAGGAGGTGTCGTCATTGATGACGGCAAATGGTGGGACTTGGGGAACCGGTCGAATTACCTTGATGCACATCAAATTTTAGCAAAATCGAAATTTCCAGATTATCTTAAAAGAGCCAAAACTGATTGGAGAAAGAACCATTCCGAACAAAGTCACATCGCTACTAATGCCAAAATTGATAAGTCCTCATACATTGGGGAAGGCGCCACAATCGGTTCGGGAGCCAATATAATCAACAGTATCATATGGCCAAACAGCGAAGTGGCTCCTGACTCTCAATTAGTACGTTGCATTGTCAGACATGGACAAATTGCTAAAGGAAAACTCGAAAATATCGATATATAGTCTTATAATTAACTACCGTTAAATCCTAATGTCTGATGATCTGATTAAAGCCACCGCAAAGGCACTTCCCAATACTGATCTCAAGGAAGCCACTTGTGAACCAATAAGTTTAGGTGGATCGGATCGTAGCTATTACCGTATTAATCTCAATAATGATCAGAGTCTTATTGTGATGGAATATACGACCGATAGACCTGATAACGCTAAATTTGCAGCGGCAACATACACACTCAAAAGACTAGGCGTAGCGACTCCAGAAATCCTAAGTCATGATTCAAAAAAACAGTTCATTTGGATGGAGGACCTAGGAACTCAACACTTGTGGGATCACCGTGATACAAAATGGGATGAACGATCAGCCCTATATATATCTGTAATAGATGAGTCCAGAAAATTTCATGCTGGAAATGAACAAACACTAAAGAAAGAAGAATTGACGCAACTAGAACCTTCCTTTGATGAAAGCTTATACAAATGGGAGCAAGATTACTTCTTTGATCATTTTCTTTCTTATTATTCAAGGCGGGCCCCTTCTTACCAAAATTCTTTAAGAGAAGAAGAAGAATTTAAACGATTAATTGAATTGTTAACTGGTCCTGAAAAAACACTCATACACCGCGACCTTCAGTCACAAAATATACTATTAAAGAAAAACAAACCTCACTTCATAGATTATCAAGGTCTGAGGCTAGGTCTTCGTGAATATGACATTGCCTCACTCCTCTATGATCCATATGTAAGTTTTACAAAAAAACAGCGAGCCGAATTGGCTGAATACGCTTTTGAGGGAGAAGAACGATCTGAATGGAAACCTATTTTTATGGGCTGTGCGATCCAAAGATTAATGCAGGCACTAGGAGCATATTCAAAATTAGGCAATCAACTCGGAAAAACTGAATTTCTAAACTATATACCCCAAGCATTAGACAATTTACGTGAGATACTAAGTGAAGAAAACATTCTACCAAGGCTTGAGCCTTATCTGAGTGATGAAGCTCTAGAGTTTTGAAAGAAGTTAAATAGAAAATGCTCCAGGCATTCCAAAGAACGCCTCAAGAAAACCTACCGATCCAGCCGCTCCCAATCTTAGCAGTTGCCGATCAAGGTTCTAACTTCGACATATTCGAAACTGATCCAATTACTGATGCACACCCTGATGTGAGTCCCGCTGAAGAACCATTTTCAGTGATCGTTCACGCTTACGGTCATCCTGAAAATGCCGTCATCAGGGGAATGATTCGATGGAGGCCTGCTGATATCAATTCTTGGAACGAGGAGCCTTTAAATCAGATAGAAGATCAAAAATGGACAGGGACATGGACTCCGCCTTGCCCGGGAAACTATGAATGGAAAGTCGAACTATGGAATGAAAATGAGCCATATAAATCTCAAGAACAGGACCAAACAAAAAATGTTCGCACACTAAGAGCTGAAAGATCAGACTTGATAGGAGCTAACTGGTTCCAATTATCAAAATCATCACTATCTGAAACAAATACTTTTCCGGAAGCAAATGCGTCGGATGTTTTTTTGTTACCTCCCATATTCCCTATAGGTAATGACAAATTAATTGGAAGTAATGGACTCGGGCATTACAGCATCGATAAAGAAATTGGAGACCCCATAACCTTTGGCAAGTTTGCCGCTGATGCTTCATCCAGAGGAATTATAATGGCAATGACATTGCCGATCCAATGCTCAGTCACTCATCCATTTCGAATAAAAGAACCCTCTCTATTTTCTGAAAAAGGGATACCCGACCTGATTAGTGAAGGTTGGCAGAAAAGAAGGGACAAATGGGAATCTATTTTCCGGTACTGGATAGTTCAGGGGATAGAAATATTCAAAGTACTAGAAATTACTCAGCTACCCCTATCATTCTGGAATGATTTAATCCATTCGTTACGTAAAGACTTCCCCTACATTTGCTTCATCACTAATGAAAAATTAACAGACGAAGAGCACCAGAAAATGCTAAGTGTTGGATTCTCCGATCATAATAAATTATTAGCCCCACAAAAAACGAATCAACAATCAGGCCTGTCATCAAAAGGGCCAGATAAAAGATTATCTTCTGTAGAAAAACCCTCAATAAATTGCCGAAGCTCCGACCCCCAACTTAATGTTTCATTAGAAAAGATAGGTGATAAAAATTTACTGCTAACAATAGACAACATGGACCCTTCAATAAAAAGATCGACAGAAATACATATTGAAGATTCAGGTGAAGATAATATAAGGGACGAAAGTATCTATTACCTGCAGGATCTGGCTGACGGTAGAACCTATCGCTGGCAAGGCAAAAATAATCATATCATGTTAAAAGCTGGTGAATTGGAAAAGAAATTCCTAATCAAACTCAATTAGATAATTATTCAGACTTTCAAGTGAGCTATAAAAAGAAGGTAACTATTTTCCTCATACTATGTGCGATTATAATATCGCTCATCAGACGCGAAGAGAATAACGGCACATTTTCAGACTTTAACCGCGGATACATTAATTGGCTCATAGACACAAAAGAAGTCAAAGCTGAGCCACCATCAGTGACCCTACTCAGAATCAGTAATTCTGAAAATTCGGTATTTCAGGACTGGCCTCCAAGCCCAATTGATTACGCCATCATACTTAAAAACCTCAAAAAAAATGGTGCTAAACTAGTGGCAATCGAACCATTAATGGCATGGAATGATGCGGGAGAAGGTCTATTGGAAACTTTACGCACTGCAAGCCTTAAATACGATAAGGGTGAACTGCTAATGGGTGCCATATTTCAAATGGATCAGTCTGTGTTCGGGTCTGATGCCAAGTTCATTAATTTACTCAATCCCATATCAAATATCAGTGGGGATATAAGGAACATTCCTGAATTCACCATGATAGATCCATTACCGGATCGGCGCTTAACATCAATCGGAATTCCTTTCGGATTCACTTCGATAGATATGGCAGAAAAGGATAAGGAAAATAATCCAATGAAGGTTCCGCTCTTAGCCCGAATCAGAGATCGTGTCGTTGCTTCTTTCCCGCTCAGAGCAATAATGATGGAGCAGGGCATAGACTCCAACGAAGTTAAAATACATTTAGGAGAAAAAATTGTTTTAGAGAGTGGGACAGAAATACCAATCGATTCTCAAGGATACTTCGAAGCTTTTACAGGATTACGGCCAGAAATCAATAAAGAAGACATCAGCATATTATCCCTACCAATGGAGGAACTCGACAAATCGCAACTGAGTTCATTATCAAATCGTATCATTCTTGTAGGCATTGATACTGAAAAGGATCAGATCATACCCTTCAGATTAGGTATAAACATCTCCAACGCTGAACGGATCGCGCTTTCAATAGCAACTATACAAAGCAATTTATTCATTGAGTCATTATCATCATCTTTTGAATATCTTATTTGGATAAGTATCATATTGATCGGTCTATATATGATCAGACTCAAACGGTCAAAAGCAATAGCCAGATCCCTGATCACCATAATCGTTTATTTTGCAGTGAGTATGGTTCTCTTTCAAAGTAGCAACCAATGGGTATCGCCAATGACTCCGCTATCATTGATGGCATGCATTCTAATTACATCCTGGGCCCTTTGTCAGAAAAAGGAAGAATCATGAATTTTCAGTGAGTCTTGCCGAGAGACATTTTTACTGCTTATATTATAATTCACTATGAATCGTCGTAATTTTATCAAAAACACGGCCATCACTGCCGGAATAATGAGTTTTCCAAACATTATTCCGGCAAGATTACTGGGAAAAAATTCACCAAGTAATCAAATCACTGTCGGCATGATTGGAACCGGAGGCCATGGGATCCATCGAAATCTTAATATGTTCCTGCAACAACCGGACGCCAAGGTACTTGCAGTTTGTGACGTCTTCAAAAGCCGGATGCAAAATGCTCATAAAATTACAAATGCCCATTATAAATCCAAGGACTGCTCAATGCATTCCGATTTCCGAGAAATTCTGGACCGCAAAGACATTGACACAGTCATGATCTCCACTCCCGATCATTGGCATGCACTCATGTCCGCAATGGCTATTCGTAGAGGCAAGGACGTGATCTGTGAAAAACCCACGCTCACTGTTGCTGAAGGCCGTTACATTGCAAACCTTGTAAAGAAAACGGGTCGCATCTTTCAAACCTCTACCGAAGATCGAAGTTTATTTATTTATCATCGATTAGCAGAAGTGGTCCGTAACGGTAGAATAGGAACACTGAAAGAAATAAGAGTCACTTTGCCCGCAGGGAAAAAATTTCCAAACGAAACGGAAAGCAAAGTTCCAGACGACTTGAACTACGATCTTTGGTTGGGTCCGGCCCCAAAAACTCCGTACACCAAGAACCGCACAAAACAACAACACTGGCGCCATGTGTGGGACTACTCTGGCGGTAAATTTACAGACTGGGGAATGCACCAACTCGATACGGCTCAGTGGGCAAATAATACAGAAAAGACAGGACCCATAAAAATTTCAGGAAAAGGAACAATTCATGAAGGCAGCATGTATAATACTTTTGTTGATTATAAAATACAATATTCGTATGCCAATGGTGTTCAGTTATCCGTAAAGAGCGGAGGAACAAGTATCCACTTCTATGGATCCGAGGGATGGTGTGGAAGCAGGAGCTGGGACTCAGGGCTCGAGGCTAGCAAAGTCGAAATTGTTAAAGAGCCGATTCCGGAGGATGGATTGCATCTATATACCTGTAAAGGAGGAGAACATCGCAATTTTCTAGATTGCGTAAAGTCTCGTAAGGAACCTTATTTTCCTGCAGAAATCGGACATCGATGCGCCACACTCTGTCACTTAGGAAACATCTCCATGAGACTCAACGCGCCTCTGGATTGGGACCCTCAAAAAGAAAAAATAACCAATAATAAAGAAGGATCCTCCATGCTTTCACGCAAAATGCGTGAACCCTGGAACCTAGAGACCTCTTAGTACCGGTAATGATCGGGTTTATATGGGCCCTCCTGAGGAACTCCTATATAATCTGCTTGATCATCGGTTAGTTTCGTAAGCTTAGCCCCTATTTTCTCTAGGTGGAGTAGAGCCACTTCTTCGTCTAACTTTTTGGGAAGAACATAAACACCAGGAACGTAAGTTTCTCTGTTATCCCAAAGATCAATCTGCGCTAAAGTCTGATTCGTAAAGCTATTAGACATTACAAAACTAGGATGTCCTGTAGCGCATCCAAGATTAACCAGCCTACCCTCAGCAAGCATATACAATTGCCTTCCATCAGGAAGCGTATATTGATCGACCTGAGGTTTGACAGTCTCTTTAATAATCCCTTCTGAATTATTCAAAGCATCTACTTGGATCTCATTATCAAAATGACCAATATTACAAACTATCGCTTGGTCCTTCATTGCTAACAAATGATCGACCCGGATAATGTCTTTATTGCCAGTAGTGGTAACATAAATGTCCGCCCAACCAAGTGTGTCCTCCACAGTCAATACTCGGAAACCTTCCATGGCCGCCTGCAAAGCGCATATAGGATCTATCTCAGTAACAACTACCTGAGCCCCTTGTCCGCGAAGAGCCTGTGCACATCCTTTACCAACATCTCCGTATCCACAAATCACAGCAACTTTCCCTGAAATCATTACATCCGTTGCCCTCTTAATTCCATCGACCAATGATTCTCTGCATCCATATAAATTATCAAATTTAGATTTGGTCACTGAATCATTCACATTAATGGCTGGGACTCTGAGCGTTTCCTGTTCAGACATTTGATAGAGCCTATGAACTCCTGTCGTGGTTTCTTCTGAGACTCCTTTCCAATCTTCAAGATAATTGGTCCACTTATCGGGATTTTCAGAATGGACACGCTTCAATAAATCTTTAATGACTTGCTCTTCCTGAGAATCGCTTTGGGATTCAGTCCACTCTGAACCCTCTTCGAGCTCTGCCCCTTTGTGTATGAGAAGAGTTGCATCACCCCCATCATCCACAATCAGTTCTGGCCCTTTACCATCAGGCCATGTGAGTGCATCTAAGGTACATTGCCAGTACTCTTCTAAAGTCTCACCTTTCCATGCAAAAACAGGAACACCTGCCACAGCAATGGCCGCAGCGGCATGGTCTTGAGTAGAAAATATATTACATGAACACCATCGAACATTTGCCCCAAGATCCTTTAAAGTCTCAATGAGAACGGCAGTCTGTATTGTCATGTGTAAAGAACCCATGATTCTTACACCTTCCAGTGGTTTATCCGCAGAGTATTTCTTCCGAGTTGCCATTAGGCCCGGCATTTCATGCTCAGCTATTGAGATTTCACGACGTCCCCAATCTGCTAAATTAATATCAGCGACTTTATAATCCTTAGATTCTGTAGAAATATTACTCATTTAGTTCAATAATTACGCTCAGGCTCCAACTGCGGATCTCAAGTCTTCAACTTTATTCGTCTTTTCCCATGTCAACGATTCCTGTTCATGCTCTCTTCCAAAGTGTCCATAATTAGTCGTCTTTTGATAGATCGGTCGGAGAAGATCGAGTTGTGAAACGATATCAGCCGGCTTAAATGAAAAGACATCACGAACGGCACTCTCTATCTTATTCTCATCAACTTGATTCGTGCCAAACGTCTCTACGCTGAGAGATACAGGGTCCGGAAAACCAATTGCGTATGCTGTCTGTAATTCGCACCGGTCGGCTAGACCCGCGGCAACAATATTCTTTGCTACCCATCTGCACATGTATGCTGCTGATCTATCCACTTTCGAAGGATCTTTTCCTGAAAACGCTCCGCCGCCATGCCGACCCATTCCTCCATAAGTATCGACAATTATTTTTCGGCCAGTGAGCCCGCAATCCCCTTCCGGGCCACCAACAATAAATAAACCAGTTGGGTTAATATGATATTTGGTATCTTCAGTAAGTAATTCAGAAGGTAACACTTCTTCAATTAGATCCTTCTTAAGAACATCTCGTATTTCCTGAGTGGAAATTTCCTTGGCATGCATCGTCGAAACAACAACTGCCGTGATACGACTCGGCTTCCCTTCGACATACTCGACTGATACCTGCGTCTTAGAATCCGGCCTTAACCAGGTATGGGAACGGTTCTTTCTTAGATTTGTCATCGCCTCACCAAGCTGATGAGAATAAGCTATGGGTGCCGGCATTAGCTCAGAAGTATCATTGCAGGCATAACCAAACATGATCCCCTGATCACCTGCTCCCTGCTCTGCAGTCTCTTTATCATCAGCCGCAGTAGCATCCACCCCCTGAGCAATGTCAGGTGATTGTTGGCCTAATAAATTCAGAAAGAAAAAATTCTGGGCGTCAAACTTGCACGTGTAGCTGTACTCTGTGCCGTCCGCATAAGTAGAATCGTAATTCATTTCCTCGAGTGTCTTTCTGACTACCGAGCGATAATCGAATTCCGAATTAGTCGTTATTTCACCTCCAAGAATGACGGCATTGTCTTTGACCATCGTTTCACACGCGACTCTAGAAGAAGTGTCCTGCCCGAAACATGCATCAAGTACAGCATCTGAAATAGTATCACACACTTTATCCGGGTGCCCTTCGGTGACTGATTCTGAAGAAAAAATTAAGGAATTTGCCATATATCTAAATATCGTGATATGTTGATATGTCAGTCTAAAATACCGTGACGTCAATACTGAAATGGCTCAAATTGCTAGCCGATCCCACCCGAGTGAGAATTCTTCGAATTTTACGTAAAGAAAAACTCTCCGTAGCAGAAATCCAGAATGTTCTCGGAATGGGACAATCCCGCATATCCTCACATTTAGCCCAATTAAAATCATCGGGACTGCTTAAAGACGAAAGGTTCGGTAAAAATATTTACTATGAAATAATTGATCCTAATGAGACAGACAAGGAAGCCCTCAATAGGATCTTTGCTGTCATTGATTCTGCATCTGAGGAAATACCAGAATGCTTTGAGGATTCAGAAGCTTTGAAATTGGCCCTTGAAAAACGTTCAGACAAAGCAAGGGCCTACTTTGATGAATTGGCCGGGAACTTCGGCCGGAAATATGTACCTGGAAGGAGTTGGAAAAGTTTAGCTGAAATGCTCCTCCAGATTATGGATCCAGGCATTGTTGCTGATTTGGGTTCTGGTGAAGGCACATTGACCCAGCTCCTAGCTCAAAGAGCGACAAAAGTTATTGCCATTGATAGTTCAAAAAAAATGATTGGTTATGCATCCAAAATCAGTCAAGAGAACGGTTATGACAATATCGAGTACAGGCTCGGTGACATTCAATCTCCGCCCATAGATGATAACTCAGTAAGCCTAACTATTTTAAGCCAGGCATTACACCACACGGCAAAACCACAAATAGCTGTTAATGAAGCTTTCCGAATCACAGCTTTAGGTGGAAAGGTAGTTATCCTTGATCTTTTGAGACATGATTTCGAGCAAGCCCGTGACCTCTATGCCGACGTTTGGCTAGGCTTCACAGAAATCGAGCTACGGGAATATCTTAAAAATGCTGGATTCAATTCAATCCAAACTGCAATAGTGGACAAAGAACAAAAGGCTCCACATTTTGAAACTCTGATGGCAATTGCAGAAAAGAAAGGATAAATAAAAATCAGAGAATTACCGCATCAATGATCAAAAAAAAACAGCCCCTTGAAAACTGACAATGTTTACAGGACTCATCGAAACCACAGCAAGCATTGTAGATCTACAATCTACGGAGGAAGGATCTAGAATTGTTATCAATATTCCATTCTCAAACGAATTGTCTCTTGGTGACAGTGTAGCTGTTAACGGATGCTGCTTAACTGTTTCAGCAATAGATGAGGAAAAATCCTCGTTCGATTTACTGGAGCAAACATTAAAGGTGACTGCCCTCAATGAACTAAAGACCGGAATGATTGTTAATCTGGAGAGAGCCCTTATTGCAGGAAATAGAATGGGCGGACATTTAGTGACAGGTCACATAGACACCGTTTCCGAAGTGATCGCATACGAGCCAATAGGTGAAGACTATAAATTGGAAATTCTTCTTCCAAAAAACACAGCCAATCTGGTCATTGAAAAAGGATCCATCTCTGTAGATGGAATCAGTTTAACTACTGCCGAGGTCGATGATGAGAACGGTACATTTACTTGCTACATCACTCCCCATACACATAAAAACACAAATCTTTTGCAAATTAAGAAAGGGGATCAAGTGAATCTAGAATTTGATCTAATAGCAAAACACGTAGAGCGGTTAATTAAATTTCAAAAATAGACACCTATTCACATTCACCTCAATGTGCATGAGGCAATCATAAAAGA
Source organism: Verrucomicrobiales bacterium (assembly GCA_002708885.1). Classification (GTDB taxonomy): domain Bacteria; phylum Verrucomicrobiota; class Verrucomicrobiia; order Verrucomicrobiales; family DEV007; genus EC70. The sequence goes on from PAPL01000082.1 coordinate 23,250, forward strand.
CATTCGATTAAGGATATTACTGACAGGCTTCGCATTCTTCCCCGTTCATCATAGCCTCAATACTACAGGCCTTAACTTCTTCAGGAGTATACTCTTTGGTTCCTTGCCCCTCTTCAGCCGATTGAATTCTCACTTCTTTGTTACTCTTAACAGTCGATTTTTCAATGTTTGAAGCTGCAAGACTGCGCAGATAATAAGTTGTCTTTAGACCAGATCTCCAAGCCTCTCTATACATATGTGATAAGACCTTAAGGTCCGGCTTGGCAATAAAAAGATTCAATGACTGAGATTGATCGATCCACTTTTGCCGACGAGCTGCAGATTTAATCAGCCAACTATGATCAATCGAAAAAGCCGTAGAGTATTTCTTTTTTATATCATCAGGAATTTCATCAATGTCATCCAATTCTCCATCGTGATACTTGAGTTGATCTGCCATGTCTTTGCCCCAAAGACCTAATTCCTTCAGATCTTTTACCATATATGAATTCAATACTATGAAGTCACCAGAAAGATTACTCTTAACAAAGAGGTTCTTATAAGTAGGCTCAATGCATGGTGAGCTTCCCATAATATTCGAAATAGTTGCAGTCGGAGCAATCGCAAGAACGTTAGAATTACGCATCCCCTGCTCTTTTATCTTTTGACGTAATTTATCCCAATCCATCTTACCTTTACGAGGCACTTCAACTTTTTCTCCTCTCTCCTGCTCAAGAAGATCTACAGTGTCAGGAGGCAATAATCCTCGGTCCCACTTAGATCCTTCATAAGTAGAATATGGTTCCCGTTCCTTTGCCAAATCACTGGATGCTTCATAAGCATAATAAGCAATGGCTTCCATAAATTCATCGTTGAAGTCAACGGCCTCCTCAGATCCAAAGCAATTATTTCTTTGGAAAAGAGCATTCTGCAATCCCATCACACCTAAACCGATCGGACGGTGACGCTGATTGGCCTTACGGGCAGCTTCTGTAGGATAAAAATTAATATCAATTACATTGTCGAGGGCCCTAACAGCAATACTTACAGTTTCCTTTAATTTCTCATGATCAATATTGCCATCCTCATCAAGATGATTATCCAAAACGACCGATCCTAAATTACATACCGCCGTTTCATCAGTCCCAGTGTTAAGAGTAATCTCAGTGCACAAGTTAGAACTATGAATGACTCCACAATGGTCCTGAGGGCTTCTAATATTACATGGATCCTTAAAGGTTATCCAGGGATGGCCGGTCTCGAAAAGCATCTTCAGCATGTGCTTCCAAAGTTCAATGGCTGGCATTGTTTTACCAAACATCTCCCCAGATTTGACCTTCTCTTCATATTCGACGTAGCGTTTTTCAAATGCACTGCCATAAAGTTCATGCAAGTCAGGAGCCTCATTAGAACGGAACAGTGTCCAATCTTCTCTCGATTCCATCCTTTTCATGAACAGATCAGGGATCCAATTGGCCGTATTCATATCGTGGGCCCGGCGACGGTCATCACCTGTGTTTTTCCTTAGGTCAAGGAAATCCATTATGTCCAAATGCCAACTTTCCAAATAAGCACAACCTGAACCTCGTCTCTTTCCTCCTTGGTTAACGGCTACTAACTGATCATTATGCAATTTGAGGAAAGGGATCACTCCCTGACTTTCCCCGTTCGTACCCTGTATGTAACTGCCCGTTCCGCGGACCGCTGTCCATGAACCTCCCAAACCTCCGGCCCATTTGGAAAGGTAAGCATTCTCAGCAATTCCACGTTGCATAATGGATTCGATGGAATCGTCTACCTTATATAAATAACAAGAACTTAATTGAGAATGATTAGTAGCAGAATTAAATAACGTTGGTGTGGAAGAACAGAATCTCCTACCCTTATATAAGCGGTAAAGATCAATGGCTTTCTGTGTAGGGTCATTCGGTTCATCCAAAAACAGCCCCATAGCCACTCTCATCCAAAATAACTGTGGGGTCTCCAAGCGTCGATGCCTTTCAACTGTCTTATCAACAATTAAGTAACGGTCATATAAAGTTTGAATACCAAGATAATCAAAATCTAAATCTGCGGCCGGATCTAGGGCTTCCGCGAGCGCATCAATGTCGTGCTCTCTTAATCTTTTATTGAGTCGGCCAATGCCGATTCCTCTCTGTATGCTTGCCTTGAATCCTTTGCGGTGAGCANCGGGCAAGGCGCCTATTCCGTCNTCAACAATATTCCAATCAAGTACCTCCTCATATATATATGTTAATAGAATTCTTGCCGCGAACTTGGAAAAATCAGCGTCTCTCTCTATTAAACTTTTAGAATTCAGAATAATTGTCTTATCCAAATCGGACCGATTCATCTCAGGGAAGACAGAACGCCGCAATTCTCGCTCGATCTCGTCACCACTCAAACAAAGGTCAAGTTCGAGCGAAGCAAACTCAATTCTTCTACGCAAATCAGAACCATCCCAAAGAAGAGTTGAGCCATCCTCATTACGAACCAGAACCAACGAATCCTGACTCGGATCAGTTGCCGTAGCAGTTTCCTCCTCCTCTTCGATCCGTTCCGCTTCACGCAACAAGGCACGATGGGCACGGTAAAGAATATAAGCCTCAGCAACCTTAAAGTGCCCCTGCCTCATTAACTCTTCCTGTACCCTGTCTTGCAAATCCTCAATATGAATAAAACCAGCCTCAGCCATTTTATCACTCAATGCCTCNGCAACTGCAACTGCTGGAGTAGGATCAAGTTGTAATGAGAGGAAAGCTTGNCTCACCGCAGTTTCGATCTTTTGAGGGTTCCAACTAACTGACTTACCATTACGCCTGATAACCTTGATGGTCTGATTCTTTGNTTTATCATCAGGGCCGGAATTCTCCGCNTTATTCCTTAACCGCATGATCAATGAGCGGGCAACGTCATGGGCGTTGTTCTTCACAAGTGCCCGTTCAATAATCTTAGTCAACTCAACCGAATTGAAAGTGACCTCAGAAGAACTTGAATCCTCTGTCTGTTCGACAATGTCCTCAGTCACTGATCGAGCAATGCCGGCAACCAGCCGCTGATTTTCGTCATTAAAAATATTTTCTTCTTTACGGGAAAGCAACAAATCAGTAAGTGCTCCGCCCACAGTATCGGCAACATCAGCAACATTATAATCTCTGACCTGNCCACCAATTTCTATTTTAATCTGAAGCTTTCCGGGAAGGGTAGGTGCCTCTTCGACNGCAAAATCCGACCAATTAAATCGAGGCTTCTCTTCATCAGAAGCATGAGCATATTGCTTAAGTAAAATATCTTCTTCTAAAACATTTCTTCCGATCATATAACTGTGGAGTTGGATATACTGGCAGGATAAGTTTAGTGCCTTTTGGTATTAAAATTAAATATAGAATCAATTAAAGTTCATCATCGTCTACTGTCTCAAGAGACGAAGCCTTTTGATATTCAGTGACCCTTCCTTCAAAAAAGTTTTGCTCTTTCTTAATGTCCATCATTTCCGCTAGCCAGGGAAACGGATTGTCTGCACCGGGAGACAAGGGNTTAAGGCCGACTCCTTCTAGTCTGCGATCAGCGACATAATCGATGTATTGAGTGAATTCTTCACAGCTCAATCCAACAGAGTTAACCGGCAAACAATCTTCTATGAATTCTTTTTCTAATGTGATTGCCTCTCGCATAATCTCTCGCAATTCATCTCTGAAATCATCTGTCCAGATCTCTTTGTTCTCTTCTATAAGATCCATGAACAAATTTCGGCACAGTTCTATGTGATTAGATTCATCGCGGAGCGTATACCTAAACATTTGTCCNATGCCTGGAAATTTATTTTGACGGTAAAGACTTAATATCATTCCGAACAGACCATAGAACTGAGTCCCTTCCATGCATTGCCCAAAAACAAAAATATTCTTAGCTAGCAATTTTTTGTTCTCCGGTTGAGTCAGATCGAGGTCCCTCCGCAACTCACCTGAGATGCCGGTAACAAATTCATTCTTTCTCTTGATCGTTGGTATCTGCTCAAACATTGCTTCACATTCGTGTGGATTAATGCCCAAGGAACTAATCATATACAGCAGTGAATCAGCATGAATATTTTCTTCGTGAGCATGCCTGCCCAGGACCAGCTTAAGTTCTGGGGCAGTTACAAGTTCGCGGACAACATGGAGCATATTGTCACCTACAATGCCCTCCGCCGCAGANAAGTAACCTATTCCCATACGAATAATCCAGCGCTCACTATCNGANAGTTCCGTTTCTGACTGCCACTGTTCGATGTCCTTTCCCATTGGAATGTCCTCAGGCTCCCAATGATTTGCTTTCATGTTCCGATAAATTTCATANGCCCACTGATACTTCAAAGGTAACAGATTAAACGCCATCGTCGGGCGACCATTGATAACGGCTTTAGCAGCAAAAGCCTCTTCTGCCTTGTCTTGGTCTAAAACGAACTTCTTATTTCCTATCTCGAAGGCCTTTTCCATTAGATCGAATTNTATTTCTTATTTTTTGTCTTAAAATCAATTAATTACCATTATATTTTGGATATCTTAAACGTTCTTATTTCGGTCGAAGCTCCGCCTTTGGATCAGCTAAAACCCCCGTAAAAGCACGTCTTTTCGCCACAAAAAGCGTATAGTCATTTATTTGCATAAACCACTATATCTTGGTGAAGCGCTGAATAATATGCACAATATATTGTGCATTGGTCAAAATAAAAATAATTTTTTCTGAGGCCTCAAGTGGTCCTATTCTGGCTTTCAACGAGTTACGCAAAAACTTTTTTTTTGTTTTCCTAAATTGTTAATATCTGTTGATAAGTTAACAAATTTTAAGTCTCAATTTTGCGATGTATCGGAAAGNCTTTAATAGAAGCTTAAACCGGAAAATACCGAGGAAAAACTAAGCTCAAAAATGGATTTNAAAGGTTCGGTTTTAGCATTGTTTAAACTTGCCCACATGAAATCAAATAATGCACAATTAAAAACCAACAAAAACCAACAAAAACCGATGAAATTAGATATTTTCCACATCATCAAATCTGTCAATTACCCAAGATTAAGCATTACTACACTGATACCGATACTGGGTGCTACCCAAACTTTTGCCGCAATCACTGCCGAAGAAGTTGAAGAAGCAATTAGCCCAGCAGCCATCTATCTTGACTTTGTCAGNGAAGGTTCTGATTATGTTAGTGCCACAAACCCAAANNTTTCAATGGTAACCGATGCTGTTGATTGGGGCTGGCCCGACGGTAGCGACAATGAAGTTTCAGTTCCTTCAGATGAATTCGGTGGCGGGAACATATTTGATGATAAATCGAATCCGTCTTCTGACTTCACTGCAACAGTTTCAGGTCTAAACCCTGGTGACATCGCTGAAGTTTTTGTACTCAATGTCATCAANACAAACAGCTATGATTTTTCCTGGGCACGGGGTCAGAACGCCACAATCCTTGAAATCTCAGAAGAAGGAATCGGAGGAGACTCGCCGGCAATCATTGAACAAGAATTCAATGAAGAATCACTCACCTTTTCTGACCGTACTCATCAACATAATGGCGCCGCTTTTGATGATGAAGGAAACTTATCAACTAATGGAACACAANTAATTGATCTGCCTGAATATCTAGTTGGCGGCGATTACGTCCGCTTTGCCAACAACGCGAGAGACAACAATCCATACTCTGCCTTTGTAGAAGCTGACGGAATAACTACTTGGTACCTGCTGGTGGATAATCGNTTAGATGGTGTAGCCGGAAATANAAACTCNCCAAACAGTACTGACCCTGTCCTAGGAGGAACATTGCAATGGATCATTGATGATGGCTGGGAACGCGTTAACACTAACATATCACCTAACGGCCAAGCCGATTATACTGGAGTCGATGAAAGCGGAGACGGGTTCGGGCCGGGGCAAGGACTAAATCAATTCTATTCGGTCTACTCACTGACAAGTGACAGTGTAACTGTCAGGGGACAAGGNATCGGAGGAAGTAACATGCTTAGCCTTGTGACTCAGGGGAAAATGATAACGGTGAACAGCATTAAGGATGGGGGCGTGCCAGTAGTAGAAGATAATGGAGCCGGTCCAGATTCCTATGCCATTTCCATTGGTTATTTCAGTGCAGATGAAGACGGATCCATTAATGTTCGTTTGGGCAAAGGCATTCCCAATGAGCAGGGAGCAAGGACTGAATTAGACGGACTCGTGATTGTTCCCCCAGCTGACAGCGAAATTCCGATACAACAATTCACAGCAGGAGATGAAAAAATTGCCCCGGGCCAAAGCGTTACCTTAAAATGGACCATTAGCCCCGAATCCACATTTGCCAATATCAGTCCAGGAAACATTGATATTTTGGCAAGGACAGGAGCCGACGGCAAAGGTTCAATCGAATTNAATCCGAAACTNGAAACTGAATACACTTTGACAGTGAACACGCCCGAGGAGGAAGGAGCAACGGCCTCAGTTGTGGTTGACGTTGCATTAATAGGTTACTTCACTGCAGAGCCCACAGTGATAAATTTAGGAGAAAACACAAAACTCTCCTGGCTAGTCAGAGAAGATGCTTCTATCAGCATACCTCCCATTGCTTGGGTAGTTCCTCCGGACCCTGAAGGGACTGTGTCAGTTTCACCTGAATCAACAGCCAAATACATCTTAACAGCAAGCGCCGAAGGAAAAAGCGAGAGCGCTGAAGTTCTCGTCAATGTCTTAGCACCTCCCAGCAATGGTGGTAACTTTGCAGANCCTGTGGAGGGTTGGGATTATGCATTTAACGGGGACGTTGATCCTCTATCCGTAGAATGGAACCATGATAATGGATCTGACGCATGGGACGCATCGGATCTGNAATCAGGGGCTCCCGGAGGCGCCGCCATCTTAAATGAGAATGGAGATGACTTTCTCAGATTACAGGACCCCGGAGACCCAAGGAGTCACGGCTTCGGTGACCCGGGATCAAACAGAAAAGTATACTTCACAAAGGACCTGACAGGGATTCTAAGTGATAATTACTCTCCACTGGTTGATGGAATTACTTTGAACTTCAGAGCCAGAGTACCTGTCCAAGATAACATATTACCGCTTGATGATGCGCACCCGGCNGGAGGAAATATATCAAAATGGGCAGCTAGTGGAGATGGTTACGCAATTCATGACGGAGGAAAAGGCACTTTTGGCATTCGTGACAGCCTGAGCGGGCAACTNATATCATTTACANTATCCACGGATCCGGGACCAGGAGCTGATTATTCCGAAGGCATTGGTCTCTCGATGAATAAACTCAATGGAGAAAACCCTTCAAACGAAGTGGATGCGACTGACGGTAGCGGAGAAACAAATTTACTGCCAATTGAACCTTTGAACTGGAATGATTTCTGGATCACCATAGAAGCTGATACGTCTGGATCCGGAACTCACCGAGCAGACATTTACATGAATGGTAGCANTACGCCTTCTAGTTATTTTCTGACNGCTGGAACTGGAAGTGATGCAGGAACTACTTATATGGCAATGGGTCTTGGAGCAACACCGCAATCTGGAGCCGTTGACATTGATTTCTTCAACATCAAAGAAGGTATTCATGTTCCAACAAACAATATACCATTTCAAATTATTGATATCTCCTATTCGGATAATGGAATATCTATTTCATGGCCCTCNCGNGCCGGTGAAGCTTTTCTCATCGAAAAAAGTGAGGATGCTATTTTCTGGGAAGAAATGGATGATTCCTACCCCGCAAGTGAAGATACTGAAGTGACTGAATTCTTTGATGAAGAAACTGCAGGATTTCGAAGTCTCCTGTACAGNGTCAGTAGAGCCACTGAATAAATTTGACCAATCAGAAAAATAAAAAAAATCTTAAGCCTTAACTAAGTTCCACAGCAAAAAATTTTATGACCCAATCCAAAATCCTACAAAAAACATTCTTAACTAACCTTATCATCACTACAGTCTTTGTATTAGGATCTATACCAAAAACTCAGGCCCTCGAACTTCTCACTTACTGGGACTTTAATGATCCGAATGACCCCACGTCCGTTGCTGATGTGACGGGAAATTCCCCTGATCTAACATTAAATGGTAATGCTTCCTACACCGAAGATGCAGGNGGTCTNAGTGATTCGGCCGGCGACTATGCTTTGGANCTTGGAGGTGTGAATGACGGTTCTTATGGCCAGACCATTGAAGGGGATCACCTCAACTCCGCCTTTGATAACAATGCAATGTCAGTTGTTTTCTGGCAAAACACGACTCAGGTCGGCAACACGAGTGCGTTCTGGATTCATTCGCCGGACGCTACGGGTANNCAGCGNGGTTTTCAGGCTCATACTCCATGGGGCAATGGAACGATCTATTTTGATCAGTCCGGTTGCTGTGGAGGCACTCAACGGCTCACTGTAGGAGGGTTAGTTCAGCTTAATACTTGGCANCACTTTGTTTTTCAGCGTGANGCNGACGGAAACATGGAGATCTGGGTCGATGGCGTTCAGGCAGCCTCGCAAGGAGGAGCTGAGCCCCTGGATGCATTTAATGGTATTATTACAATAGGGGCAGAGGGTCCAACAACAGCCAACAGCTTAGCTGGACGCATTGATGATTTTGGCATCTTTAATGAACAGCTGGACGAGGATCAGATTGCAACACTGGCCGGTGGAGCAAGCCCAATGGCATTGATTGATACGAGTGATGATGATGAAGACGGACTCCCTGATATTTGGGAGGAATCGCTCGTTGATAATCTTGAGGATTTGAACGGTAATGCTGCTGGTCCCGGACCCGGTTCAGGTACCGGAGACTTTGA